>JAAYYR010000115.1 GCA_012515255.1 Clostridia bacterium
AGGCACAAAGCCCGCCGGGAAAAACGAGGTTAGCCATGGAGCATAGGCAACTGCAAACGCTATTATCCGGCCTTTTCCCGCCCTGGCCGCATTTAAGCGACCGGGAGCAACAGGAACTGGCGGCGCATAGCCGGCTGATACGCTACAGCGCCGGCTCAAACCTGCATAGCCGCGATCTTGATTGCATCGGCATGCTGCTGATCATAAGCGGCGAATTACGTATATACCTGCTATCCGAGGAGGGACGGGAGATCACACTTTATCGCCTGCATCAAGGCGAGGCCTGCGTTCTCTCGGCCGCCTGCGTGCTTTCCTCCATCACATTTGAGGTGCATATCGACGCCGAGCAGGCGACGGAAATCATCGCCATCGGCCCCGACGCTTGCGAGCGGCTGATGCAAAGCAATATTTACGCCGAGTGTTTCGCCTATAAGCTGGCCACGGAACGCTTTTCCCAGGTAATGTGGGCCATGCAGCAATTGCTGTTCATCAGCCTTGACCGCCGCCTGGCGCTTTTTCTGCAACAGGAACTGGCGCGGCGCAACGACAAAAGCCTTAACTATACGCATGAACAGATCGCCCGCTATATTGGCAGCGCCCGGGAGACCATATCGCGTATGCTTAAATATTTCGTCGAGGAAGGCATTGTCGAGCTGTCCCGCGGCGAAATCAGGGTCATTGATGAGGAAAAACTGCGGCAGTTGGCCGAGGGCTAAGCCTGCCGCAGCATCCCAAGGTTATTGAACGCTGTTGAGCAGTTCCATGATGCCGTCGCGGTTCCGCATGCCGACTACGGTCTGCAGCGGCTGGCCGTCTTTGATTAGCACCAGCGTAGGAATGCTCATGACGCGGAATTGACGCGCCAGCTCCATTTGCTCATCGACATTGATCTTGCCGAATTTCGCCGCGTCCACTTCTTCCGCGGCAGCGGCAAATGTGGGGCCAAAGGCCTGGCAAGGGCCGCACCAGGGAGCCCAGAAATCCAGCAGCACTGGTTTTTCCGATTGCAATACTTCCTGCTCGAAATTATCCTTGGTAATCGTCAACACTGACATATGATCTCTCCTTTATTCATTAGCGCTTCTTGGCTGATGATTTTATTATAGCCAATTTTGCCCCATTTTCTGTGATCAAGTCACGAGAAACGCCGGCCGCGGGAAAAATCGCGGCTTTTATTTATGGCCGGCAATGATGACTAAAGGTTTTCCCGCAGATAAATTGTGCGCAATTCCAGCCAATAACTGCTGCTGTCCCCGGGCAAAATACGCTCGACGCCAACGCCGCCGAAGACCAGCAAGGCCTTGATCTGCGGCGTTTCTATCGTATAGCTCATATCCGCGAGCGTGGGCTGGTAATTGCTATTAGCGGCCGGCGGATAGCGGGTCGCCAGCGCGGCGATATAGTCGTCGAAATCCGTATCGACAATCGTTTCGCCATTAAGAGTGATCAGCAATTGCGGCGAGGTGCTATTATCTTTGTACGGATTGGCCCAGGTGATCTGATACTCTCCCCGCTCTCCTGCGACCAGGCTGACTGAGTCGATGCCGTCCCCGGGATATACGGCCCAGCCGTAGCCGTCGATCTCCATTGTAGCCATTGGCAGCCGCAAATAAGTGCTCAGGTACTGCCTGTCCCCCGCATCCTCTCTGTGCGGCCAGGTCTGGGCAAAGCCTAGCCTCAGCTCAAAAACATCGCTTTGATTGAGATCAGCGTCAAACCAGGAAGGCAGCTTGGCCTGCCGCTGATTGGCTAGATAAGATATTGCGCCGGTAATGCGCTCCCGTACGGCGCGCTGCGGTTCTTCGACTGCCGCAACCAAAGCGCCGTCCTCGAGCATATTCTCCGCGAGCAGCAGTTTTTCCAGGCGGTTAACCTGCAGATGCACCGGCAGATCCTGAACATTGACCGCCGGCAGCACGGCAAAGACGGCTATGGCGGCCAATAAAGCCAAAATCGCGGCATGCGCTTTGGCCTGGCGCAGCAGCAGCCACAGACAAGCGGCGGCGGCAAACAACCCGAGCAGCACATACAGATAAGACGTCGCGGTCAGGCCGCCGGCGTTTAGCTCCACGATCAAGGCCCAGGCCTCAAAGGCCAGCACCACCAGGGCCGCATAGGGGAAAAGCCTGCGGTACCACAGCGCCCAGGCGGAAGCATGATGCGTCAGCAGTATATGCAGCCAGATACCAAGCAGCGTATAAGAAGCGGAGATCGCCGCAATCTGCTCAAAAGCCGCGCCCAGGCCGGAAATCATCGTCTTAAATGCCCATAGCAGCAGCACCAGGGTCAGGGCCAAAGCCAGCGGCACGAGAATATAGTCAAGCAGTATCTCCACAAAACGCGGCTGTTGCTGCGTCTTTTCCCGGCGTTCCTTATCATGCCCGGGGCGGAAATCCGGAAAATAGCCGACAAATACAGTGAAAGCGAACACCCCGGCGAGCGTTGCGATATACTGATAAACCTTAAAGCTCATCTCCGGATAAATCAAAACCGCCACAGCGCCCGCGACCCCGGCTGCTCCGGCCCAAGCTACCCCGCCATAGAGCAAAGCGATTAGCAGCGATTTATGCGTCATGAAGAAAGAGCGGGCGCAATCCGATTGTACGGGCGGATAGGCGGCCAGCCAGATGAAAGCGATCAGGCTGACAAGTAAAGCCACTGCCATACGCCCGGCGGCCAGATCGCTAAGCAGCGGATAATCAGACCAGCCCGGCTGATAGCCGCCGCTAAAATATAGCAGGATAAAAGCGATGACAGCCGCCAGAGCGGCCAACAGATTAGCCGCTAATTCAGCCCTGGGGCGCGAGGACAGGCGGCTGCGCGCGGCGGTCACCATAGCCAGACCGAGCAAAGAGGCCAAAGCAAAAGACCACATCAGACAGGTGAAAAGCAAATCATAAGGCAGTTGCGCCTCATAATCAAGATGGATGCGCAGCAATGCTGTCAGCGCAAAAAGCAAAGCGCCCGCCATAGTGACGGGATAATGCAAAAAAGACTGCCCCGCACCACGGAAAACCCGGGCCACGGAAAGGCCAAAAGCGCTCATAATCAAGCCTCCTGAGTAAGAATATCATTGCCGGGGCCAAGCGCGCGCCCCGGCTTTTAATAGCCACAGTTTATCATAAAGTGGTGGAAATCACAAGAAGCTCTCATTTGACAACCCCCTGACCGCGACAAATAGTTGGTGTAATAATCACCTTTTTAGGACATATTGACAAATCGAATAATCCGCAGTAGAAGCAAAAACACATCGGTCGCCCGCCGATGTGTTTTCCTGATCAGATATTGAGGCAAATCAGCGCCAGGCAGATCAGCCCCATGCTCAGGTACTGCCGCCGTGTCAGCCTTTCCCCAAATAGCAGCAAGCCCAGCATGCTGATTAATAAAATCACGCCCACGCTATAGACTGGGAAAACCACATAAGCGGGCAAATGCATCAGGGACTGCAGCAGAAAAAAGGCGGCCAATTGATTAGGGATGCCGATCAAAGCGCCAAAGAGCAGATCGCGCCGGTTGATGCCGCCGCCTTTGGCCAGCCATACTCCGATGCTGAGCAAAAAAGCGGTGATAAAAATAATAAGCAGAAAAAAATTATCAAGACCCGGATCGCCAAAGGTCTCAAAAATCTTCATATTGAAATCGCCGACGCCGCCGGCCAGCAAGACCAGCAGCAGCCATGGATCGAAGCGGCTGATCCGCTTTTGTCCGCCCTGGCCGCGCCGCGGCAGATTGAATAAGACCACAGCCAGCGGCGCTAAGACAATGCCGACGATATGGGGCAGGTCCGGCTGCTCGGAAAAAAAAATGATCGACCCCAAGGTGGGGATAAGGATGCCCAGTTTGGTAAATGTTACGGGCAGGGCGGCGCCGTTACGGCTTACCGAGAACTGGAATAATAAAAGCCACATGATAAAAATAACGCCGTTCCCAAAACCAAGCCCAATGGATAGCTGCCAGCCACTTTTAATATCCGCCGTTGTAAGGCTGCCCAGCATCAAAAAACAAAGCAAAGCGGCGATAAAATAATTGCACATGGTCACGGCGAAACGGTTATGGAGATTTTTCTCTGAATAGCGCACTGCCACAGCCTGCAGGCAATTACAGAACACCGCCAAGATCAGATACAGCATATATCCCCCAAACCATAAAAATATGCGCAGCCGCGCTTAAACAATTTCATTCTAAGCGGCGGCGGCGTCAAAGTCAAACCTTATTATAATATATCAGCCAATTGGCCGACGCGAAAAATTTCCCCTGATTTTTTGCGCAAAGGGAGGCAAACATGGTAAAATATATGTAATAAAATTCATGGCTCGGGGAGGATAATTATGCGGGAAGTCGCCCCTTATAAGAAATATGGCAATGGCATGGTCAGCTGCGCGGTTTGCCCGCATCGCTGCCGTATCAGCGAAGGCAGGCGGGGCCGCTGCTTCCTGCGCGAGAATCAGGGCGGCCGCTTGCTCGCTCTAAATTACGGCTATACCGTGGCCTCGGCCGTCGACCCCATCGAAAAAAAGCCGCTATACCATTTCCTCCCGGGCAGCCTTGTCTATTCCTTTGCCGCCGCCGGCTGCAATATGCATTGCCCGTGGTGCCAGAACTGGCAGGTCTCGCAAATACCCCGCATCGGCGGCGATAGCTTCGGCAGCCCGGCCAGTCCGGCGGAGCATGTGCGGCTGGCCCGGGCAGCGCAGGCCCCGTCCATTGCCTATACCTACGGGGAGCCAACTATGTTTATCGAATACGCCCTGGATACGATGAAGCTGGCGCATGAAGCCGGATTAAAAAATATCTGGGTTAGCAATGGCTATATCACAATGGAAGCGCTGGAGCTGATATTGCCCTATCTTGACGCCGCCAATATCGACCTCAAGGGCCCTGACGACGCTGTTTACGCCCGCTATTGCGGCGCGCAGGCCGAGCCGGTACTCGCCGCTCTGCGGCGCCTGTGCCAGACCGACGTGCATCTGGAGCTGACGACCCTGATCGTTCCCGGCGTCAATGACGCGCCACAGGCCCTTACCGCCATGGCCGAAATAATCGCGGGCGATCTGGGACCGGATATCCCCTGGCATATCTCACGCTTTTTCCCCGCCTGGCGCATGAGCGATGAAAAACCGACCAGCGTCTCTACCCTGGAGCTGGCTCGAAATCTGGGCCATGCGGCAGGGCTGCACAATATTTATCTTGGTAATGTCTGAGTCAACTGAACAGACTCCGGCGTCCGCTCACTTTTGCGGGACAGGCCGCCGGGGCAATCGCCCAAAGGAGTGATGATTATGCCGCTGCTTGGAGCTTTTATCGTGCCGCATCCACCCCTGATCGTGCCGGAGGTGGGGCGAGGGCGGGAGAAAGATATATACCGCACCCGCGCCGCCTACGAAGAAGTGGCGCGGAGGATTGCCGCGCTCCGGCCGCAAACCATCATCATCCCCACCCCGCATTCCATCCTCTATGCAGACTACCTGCATATCTCGCCGGGCAGCCATGCAGCAGGCTCGCTGCGTGATTTCGGCGCGGGCAAAATAAACTTTTGCCCTGATTATGATGACGAGCTGGCGCGGCGGCTGGCTGCCATCGCGGAGGCCAAGGGTATCCCAGCCGGGCTGCTGGGCGAAAGACAGCCGGAACTGGATCATGGAGTGATGGTGCCGCTGTATTTTATCAATGAGCAATACCGCGATTACCGTCTGATGCGCATCGGCCTTTCCGGCCTTTCGCCGCTCAGCCATTATCGCTTCGGCAAATGCATCGCCCAGGCGGTGGAGCAAAGCGGCCGCCGGGTGGTGCTGGTGGCAAGCGGCGATCTTTCGCATAAGCTAAGGCCGGACGGCCCCTATGGCTATGCCGAACAAGGCCCGCAATTCGACCAAGAGGTGACAGAGGCGATGGCGGCGGGCGATTTTCTGCGCTTCCTTACTTTCCGCGAAGAATTCTGCGAAGCCGCCGCTGAATGTGGCCTGCGCTCCTTTATTATCATGGCCGGAGCCTTGGACGGGCGCGCCGTCCGTTCCGAACTGCTCTCCTATGAGGGTATTACCGGCGTCGGTTATGCAGTGGCCGCTTTTACCCCCGGCGAAGCTGATGAATCGCGGCGCTTCGACCTGATCTTTGAGCAGCAGGAGGATTTGCGGCTGCAAGCGATCCGGGGACAAGAGGATCCCTGGGTGCGCCTGGCGCGGCAAGCTTTAGAATACTATCTCTCGCATGGCAACCTGCTGCCGCGCCCTAAAGACCTGCCGGATGAGCTGACGCAAGAGAAAGCCGGGGTCTTTGTTTCCCTCAAGCTTGAGGGCAGGCTGCGCGGCTGCATCGGCACTATTTCCCCTGCCACCGCCAGCGTAGCGGATGAGATCATCCAAAACGCCGTCAGCGCCGCAACCGCCGACCCGCGCTTCGAGCGTGTTGATCTTGCCGAGCTGCCGCGTATCACTCTCAGCGTCGATGTGCTGGGGCCGGCCGAGCCGATCGATTCACCGCGGCAGCTCGACCCCAAGCGCTACGGAGTGATCGTCAGCTGCGGCGGGCGGCGCGGCCTGCTGCTGCCGCATCTGGAGGGTGTGGATACGGCTGAGCAGCAAATCGATATCGCGCTGAAAAAAGCGGGCCTGGGCCGGCGGGATCAATATAAGCTGGAGCGCTTCGAGGTAGTGCGGCATTATTAGCCGCGCCGCAGATGGACAAAAGGAGTGATGCGCCTATGACAACAGCAAATCAGCGGACAAAGGACAGGGTTATTTACTTGGCAGGCGGTTGTTTCTGGGGCCTGGAAAAATTAATGCGCTCTTTGCCGGGCGTCACGCAAGCCATGGCGGGCTATGCCAATGGCAGCACAAAAGACCCTACTTACCGCGAGGTATGCAGTGGTTCGACCGGCCACCGGGAAGCTGTGCGCGTGGATTATGATCCCGCGCAAATCAGCCTAGACGCGATTTTGTTCGCATTTTTCCGCGTCATCGATCCCGGGCTGGAAAACGCGCAGGGTCATGATATCGGCGCCCAATACCAAAGCGGCGTCTACTACGCGGATGAGGAAGCGCGGCAAACCGTGGAGCGGATCGCAGCCATTGAGCGGGAACGCGCCGCTGAATTCAAGGTCGAGATCAAAGCGCTGGCCTGTTTTTACCCGGCGGAGGAATATCATCAGCAATACCTGGATAAAAACCCCGGCGGCTATTGCCATATCTCGCCTGAAGCCATCCGCCGCCTCAGCCGGATGATCGTTGATCCCGGACGCTATCCGCGCCCCGACCGGGAGATATTACGGCAACAGCTCTCGCCGCTCGAGTTTAGCGTCACCCAGGAGGCGGCCACAGAAGCGCCTTTTGATAATCCCTTTTGGCAGCATTTCGAGCCGGGCGTCTATGTCGATATCGCCGGCGGCGAACCGCTCTTTTCCTCGCGAGACAAATACCACTGCTCCTGCGGCTGGCCCGGCTTCACCCGGCCCATCGATGAAAACACCATGATTTATCTGGAAGATAATACCCTGTCGCGCCGCCGCGTCGAAGTGCGCAGCCGCGCCGCTAATTCGCATCTGGGACATATCTTCACTGATGACCCGGAATCGCCAAACGGCGTACGCTACTGCATCGATAGCGCGGCGCTGCGCTTTATCCCCTATGAGGAGATGGAGGGGGCCGGTTATGGCTACCTCAAATCCTATGTGAAATAGCCGGCCCGCGCATAGCTATGCTTGTTCCCGGCCGGCGTTATTTTCTCTTGCACCGCATGAAGTGCAAAACCCCGGCAGCCCTTAGTTCTTGGGGCTGCCGGGGTTTTTTATTGCTTTGCCAATTTACCGCGGATATTAATGCTCATCCGTATTCTGCGCCGGGCCGGGATAATAGGGGCAATCGCTTTTGCGGCATTGCTTATTTTTAGCAAATTGGCGGCAAATATATTGCGCTTCGTCGCCCTGGTCAAAGCAGCCAAAATGCTGTTTCGCCGTTTTAATGGCCGTTATGGCCTCCCTTTTGCAGCAGCGGGGGCCGCCGGTCTCGCTGATCGCCAAAAGGGCCAGCGCGGTCATGCGGTTCGCCCCGCCTCTTTCCGCCTGGGAGAGCGGCGTGGCCCGGTGAATGATCGAGTAGGCGATGCCAACGCCGACGCAGGAGCCGCAAGCCCCATGTGTGCCGCACATACCGCCCGCTATGGCCTTGCCTCGCAAAATCGCTTCCCTGATAGCCCGGCTATCCTTTTGCCCCACGCAATTGCCATAGGCGGCGACCAAAACAGCGGGGACAATGCTATGATATTCCGGACCATGCATATGCAGTTGCGGCAAATTAAAAATCTTCAAGGCCAAAGCCACCGGATCGCGAAGATCGCTTTTAATGCATTCCAGCTCCACCAGCTCAAGTATGTTTTTGCTGTGGCATTGATCGCAGACATAATGCCCTTCCGGGCAGATGATATTGGTCAGCCCCGCCTTACCGCAATAATAGCAGTTAGCGGGCAATGCCTCGCCGGCAAGATATGATAATTCCCGGCCGCAGATCATGCAGCCGGCCAAATGATCCTGCAATTTTTTTTGATCCATATGGTCCATGTCCCCTCATCGTAATCTGTGCCACGGTCAGCGTTAAGACGACCGCGTTTATCATTATAGCGCTGCAGACGAATATTGTCTATTAGATCAAGTCATAAAGCAGATAATGTCGCATAGCGTTCCGCTGTTTAGCCTGTGTCAGCGGCTTTTTTTACCAGCGCCGCCCGGCTGTCGGCCCTTGACGCGAACTGGTGTTCGAGGTATAATAATGCTACAACCTCAACCGGGGGATAAGCTGATGTCTGCCCTTAATCTGCCTGTAGAAATGATCTCTTTATGCAATGATCGAGGAGAACTCAAGCCATTGCGCTTCCGCTATCAAGACAGGCGGCAACAGCCGCATGTCGTGCATGTGGATGAGGTGCTGGAGAGTAAAGAGCTTAATTTTGTCGGCGTGCAGGTTTATCAATATCTATGCCGCGCCCGCCTCGCAAGCGGCAAGGAAATTCTTTTTGAATTGCGTTATACGATAAAAAATCATTACTGGGTCTTATTTCGCGTTATAGATTAGGAGCGGCCCATGAGCGGAAAAACGATTTTCCATATCGACGTCAACAGCGCTTTTCTGTCCTGGACGGCGGCTTATCGCATACGGGTGCTGGGGGAAAGCCTTGATTTGCGCTCTATCCCCTCCGCTATCGGCGGCGATAGCGAGCAGCGTCATGGCATCATCCTCGCC
>JAAYYR010000116.1 GCA_012515255.1 Clostridia bacterium
AGCGGTTTAGGCCTTTTTTAGACGATAAAACGCGGTATGGCCGTGAAAAAGGCCATGCCGCGTTTTAATCTTGTGCTAATTTGCTGCCGGCTTATGCGGATTCTGTCTCCGCTGCCGGCGTATCCGCTATTGCGGGCGCCGCGCTTTGCGCTTTGTGAAATTGCAAGGCGCCGTCCGCTACACTAACCGCTATGGTATCGCCATTAGTGTACTCGCTTTGGATGATGGACTCGGAGATCGGGTCTTCGATCAGGGTAAGAATAGCCCGTCGCAAGGGGCGCGCTCCATAGAGATTATCGAAGCCTTTTTCCGCGAGGAAAGCGTAAACATGCTCATTTACGTCAAGCTTAAGGTTTTGCGTTTCCAGTCTTTTTTGTAGCTCAGCCACCATCAGCTTAGCAATTTCCTTGATCTCATCTTCCTGAAGCGGCTTAAAGACGATAGTTTCATCGACGCGGTTGAGGAATTCGGGCCGAAAAGTCTTTTTCAGTTCGGCAAGCATATTCCCTTTCATCGCCTGATAATCGCCGCTTTGGTCAAGCGTAGAGCCAAAGCCCATAGCTCGCGTCTGATTGCCGGTTCTCGCGCCCAGGTTAGAGGTCATGATAATAATCGTATTGCGGAAGTCTACCGTGCGGCCGGTGCTGTCGGTAAGCCGGCCGTCGTCCAAGACCTGCAGCAGCAGGTTGAAAACATCGGTATGCGCCTTTTCGATTTCATCGAGAAGTACTACCGAGTAGGGGCGGCGGCGTACTGCTTCCGTTAATTGCCCGCCCTCATCATAGCCGACATAACCGGGCGGCGCTCCTACCAAGCGGGAGACAGAGAATTTTTCCATATACTCGCTCATGTCGATCCGCACCATGGATTCATCGCTGCCAAACATGATATTGGCGAGCGCCCGCGCCAATTCGGTTTTACCGACGCCGGTGGGACCGAGAAAGATGAAGCTGCCCACCGGGCGTTTTACATCTTTCAGGCCTGCCCGGGCGCGGCGCACAGCTTTGGCAACGCTGACCACTGCCTCGTCTTGGCCGACCACCCGCTCATGCAGTAATTCCTCCAGGCGGAGCAAGCGGTCGCTTTCTTCCTGATTCAGCCGCGCTACCGGGATGCCGGTCCAGTTGGCTAAAACCTGGGCAATTTGCTCCGTATCGACAACAGGAGTCAGACTGGTGGTTTCTTTTTGCCAGCCCTTGCGGCCGGATTCGATTTGTTCGCTAAGCTGTTTTTCCTCATCCCGCATCTGCGCGGCTTTTTCGAATTCTTGAGCGCTGATCGCCGCGTCCTTTTCTTTGCGAATAGCCGCCAGCTTCAATTCAAGTTCCTTTAAATTCTGGGGCGCGGTATAGGTTTGCAGCCGCACGCGGCTCGCTGCTTCATCCATGAGGTCGATGGCTTTATCCGGCAGGAAGCGGTCGGGCAAATAACGGGCGGAAAGCCGTACCGCGGCTTCAAGCGCGTCGTCAGTGATCTGCACCCGATGATGCGCTTCGTATTTATCACGCAGGCCGCGCAGGATAGACAAAGCGTCTTCCTCGGAAGGCTCGCCGACCACAACCGGCTGGAAGCGCCGCTCTAAAGCCGCGTCTTTTTCGATATGCTTGCGGTATTCATTGATCGTGGTGGCGCCTACGCATTGTAATTCACCGCGTGAGAGGGCCGGCTTCAGGATATTGGCGCCATCGATGCTGCCCTCGGCGGCTCCCGAGCCGACCAGGGTATGCAATTCGTCGATAAAGAGGATGACGTCCTTGTTCTCGCGGATCTCATCCACCATCTTTTTCATCCGTTCCTCGAATTCGCCGCGGTATTTGCTGCCCGCGACCATAGTACCCATATCCATGGTTACTACGCGCTTGCCGGCAAGCGTTTCCGGCACATGGCCGTCGATGATCATTTGCGCCAAGCCCTCGACGATAGCTGTTTTGCCCACCCCGGGCTCGCCGATCAATACCGGATTATTTTTGGTGCGGCGGGAGAGAATCTGGATCACCCGCTCAATCTCTTTTTCCCGGCCGATCACCGGGTCGAGCTTTTCTTTACGCGCCATTTCAGTCAAATCGCGGCCGAATTTATCTAAGGTAGGCGTCTTGCTTTTTTTCCTGCTATCCGGCACATTATCGTCGCCATAAGGCGTTTCTTCTCCATCATAGCCGTGCTGATCCGCGTTCTCGCCGCCCCCTGACTGCAATAAAGTCATGATGATCTGCCGGATGCGTTTCACGTCGGCGTCCGCCATATCCAGCAGCCAATGGGAGGCAAAGCCTTCATCCTCCGCCGCTAATCCAAGCAGCAAATGTTCTGTATTGACAAAATTAACGCCGGAGCGTACCGCTTCTTCCACCGCAATTTGCATCGCCCGCTTGGCGCGGGGGGAGAAGCCGCGGAAATTCGCGCCGTAGTTGGCCTCGTCGTCAATATTCTCGGCCAGCACCTCCGGGGAGAGATGCAGCTCATCCAGGACTTTCGCGGCCAGTCCGTCGCTCACGCCGAATAGCCCGAGCAAAATATGCTCGGTGTCGATATAAGCGCTATGGCGCTGCCGTGCTTCCTGCTCGGCAAAACCCAATGCCAGCCTGGCCCGCTCGGTAAGGCGGCGGTTGACCCGGCTCATCTGGTCGGGAGGGGTAAGCCCCATGCCGAAATTGCTGAACATATTAAGAGCGCCGCTTTCCACCGCGCATGGTTCACAGAGATAATCAGTTTGACGGAGGCCGTTATTGACCCGGGTTACCTTGATCGTAGCCTCCCGTTCTTTACATCTTTGACATAGCATATTTCACACCACCTTTGGAGAAATAGTTTTAGTATTGCTGCCGGACATGCCTGGTTCCTTCTTGCTTATTCGCTAAAATCATCCCGGAGCAATAACAATAAAACGGCATTGATCAAATCACAGCGCAGACCATCGGCATTGGCAGCGGAGCCAATGACCCTATCATCAATCATTGCCTTAATAATCATACCCTCGCGTTTGCTAAGAAATTCTTCTTCCAGCAGCCGGTCTATCAGTTTTTCTCCGGCTTGGCGGCTAACGCGGCGTTCGCCGCCGTTTTCCAGCAGCGCTGTAAGGTTAGGCTCATTGTCTATGGAAAGACGGATGATGCGCAAATAACCACCGCCGCCGCGGCGGCTTTCTACCAGATAACCCTGGCTTGAGGAAAAGCGGGTAGAGAGGACATAATTAATCTGCGAAGGAACGCACATGAATATTTCCGCCAGATCGCTGCGCTTTAGCTCTAGGACTCCGCTTTCCGTAGCTGACAGCAGCTTTTTTAAATAAACCTCAATTTGATTGGCCAGCGTACTCATAGACGTACCTCTTTTACTGTTGATAATATCAGGCCGATTTGACCTTCTTTGACTATATTATAGCATAAGGTCAGGGAAAGTCAATGCGTATAATAAAAAATTACCGCCCGCGGTAATTGATGAATTGAATTAACTTTTACGGCGGTATTCTTTAGGCTGCGGATTTGTTTGCAGCCGGCCGATGCTTACGGTAGAGGCAGCGGATGAGCAGCGCCAGGATAAAGGCCAGCACAGATACGAGAATGATCGCGGAGCCGGAAGGCACATTGTAGTGATAGGAAATGATGAGGCCGAGGAAGCAAAACAGCATGCCAAGCAGTACGGCCCAGATCATGCGGCCGCGCAGCTTAAGTGAAAGCATCTGCGCGATGGCGGCAGGCGTACTGAGCAGAGCGATTACGAGGATGATACCGGCCATGCGGATCAGCACCACAACGGTAAGGGC
>JAAYYR010000117.1 GCA_012515255.1 Clostridia bacterium
GTTGGCGAGCGCAGCACCACCCGGGAAGGGCTTGAAGAATGGCTGATCCCGCGTTGCACAAGGCTGATTCCTTCGCTGCCGCAGCAGCTATCGATAAAACCATTTGCCGGATACCTGCCCAAAGGGGGCGCCGACTATATCCTTAAGCCGTCGCCTGTTCATCCGCGATTTATCAATATTGTTTTAGGCAGTTCCGGTTTTACCTCCTCGGTCGCCGCGGCGGAATATGTGGTAAACGAGGTTCTCCCCGCGGCCGGCTTAGCCCTGCAGCCCAAGGCCGATTTTGACCCGCTGCGCCAGGATATCCCCCATATGTATGATCTAAGCGATGAAGAAAGAGCGGAGCTTATCGCCAAAGACCCGCTATACGGGCATATTATATGCCGCTGCGAAACCGTATCCGAGGGCGAGGTTGTCGAGGCCATCAGGCGGGGCGCCAGAACGCGCGACGGCGTTAAATTCAGAACCCGTTCCGGAATGGGCAGATGTCAGGGCGGTTTTTGCGGCCCCAGAGTCCTGAGAATACTCAGCCGCGAATTAGGAGTGCCGGAGGAGCAGATCACGCGTAAGGGCAAGGGCTCGGCTGAAGTGCTCTTCAAGACTAAACAGTTGCTGAAGGAAGGCCAGGGGACTGAATGAGCAAAATTATCGAAAAAAATGTGGATGTGGCAGTAATCGGCGGAGGCCCGGGAGGCATTGGGGCCGCCATTCGCGCCAGGGAAGCGGGAGCGGGCAAAGTAGTTTTATTGGAGCGCTCCGAAGAATTAGGCGGTATGCTGCCGCAGTGCATACATAATGGATTTGGGCTGCACTATTTTAATGAAGAGCTTTCAGGCCCCGCCTATATTCATTGTCTTGTGGAAAAACTTGCCCGTACAGATGTCGAGGTCATGACCCAAACGATGGCAATCAGGCTTGAGGGCACCCGCATTACAGCCATGACCGCGCAAAAACTGATCAGCATACAGGCTAAGGCCGTCATCCTCGGCATGGGATGCCGGGAAAGGTCGAGGGGCAATATCAGAATCCCCGGGGACCGGCCCGCCGGCGTTTTTACAGCAGGCACAGCGCAGCGCCTGATCAATATAGAGGGCTATATTCCCGGCAAAAAAGTGATGATTCTCGGCTCCGGGGATATCGGCATGATCATGGCCCGCAGACTGACCCTGGAGGGAGCGGAAGTTGTTTGCCTGGCCGAATTATTGCCTTTTATCGGCGGGCTGATCCGCAATGAGGTGCAATGTCTCAGAGATTTCGATATTCCGGTCTATACCAGTCATACCGTCACCAAAATCATCGGCAAAAATCGGCTGGAGAAAATTATCATAGCGGAAATAGATCGGCAAAGAAATCCGCTGCCAGGCACGGAAAAGGAATTTGCGGCTGATACGCTGCTGCTTTCCGTAGGGCTGATTCCGGAAAACGAATTATCCATAATGGCCGGCATCGAGCTTAATCCCCTGACGGGCGGGCCTGTGGTTGATGATTTATGGCAGACGAGCGTCCATGGCATTTTCGCCGGCGGCAATGTCGTCCATGTGCATGATTTGGCGGATTATGTGACCGAATCAAGCGAAATGGCGGCCGATAATGCCGTAAAATATCTGAACGGACATCTGCGGCCGCAAAGAAATATTGCGGTCAAAGCCGGCGAGAATATCCGCTACATTGTGCCAAATACCATAGTAAGCAGTCAGCAGCCTGTAAGCTTCTTTTTGCGCGTCGCCTGGCCCCTGAAAAACGCCACGGTTCGGATTGGCGGACTTATAAGCAAAAAATATCCTTTCGTCCGGCCGAGCGAACAAATCCGTATTGA
>JAAYYR010000118.1 GCA_012515255.1 Clostridia bacterium
CAATGATGTCACCGCAGACTTTATCCGCTATGCCCGGCCGCTGATACAAGGCGAGGTTGCCGTACCGATGAAAGACGGTTTGCCTGATTATGTGCGTGTCGATTTTAGTAAGGGCCGCCTGTAAAGTAATTTTGCTTGACAGTGCGGAGCGGGATTATTATTGCTTGCTCTGCCCGGAAGGTTAACCCATAGGATAATTGATAATTCATCTATAGCCTAAGAAAAAACGGCCATTGTCACCCAATAATATCTTTGGGTTGACAATGGCCGTTTGTGGTGCTATACTAGCCGCAACCGAAAGGAGTGGAAAATATCAAGCAAGCAAGAGAGCCTTCCAAAACATTGGATTTGGTATATATTGCGCTTTTTGCCGTAATTATGGCTGTATGCTCCTGGATTGCGATTCCAGCCGGGATTCCTTTTACGCTGCAAACCTTTGGCGTCTTGATTACGGCCGGTTTATTGGGTGCGCGGCGTGGCGTTGCCGCTGTGCTGATTTACTTGCTGTTGGGTGCGGTCGGCGTACCTGTTTTCGCCAATTTTGGCGCTGGGCCGGGCGTGTTGCTTGGGCCTACCGGTGGTTATCTGGTGGGCTTTATTTTTACCGCGCTTCTTACGGGCTGGCTCATACGTTTTTTCCCCGGCAAACTTGCGGCGATTTTTTTAGCTATGCTGGTCGGGCTGCTTGTTTGCTATGCCTTCGGCACTGCCTGGTTTATGATCGTCTACGCGCGAAGCAGCGGCGCAATCGGCCTGGCCGCAGCGCTTGCCTGGTGCGTGGCGCCTTTTATCATCCCCGATCTGCTGAAAATTACCTTGGCGGCATTGCTGGTCAAACGGCTATCGCCCTATATGAAAACAGCGGCTGCGGCAAAAGGATAAATCTTATGAATCCAGAATGCTTAATGGCGGGAGAGACGGGATTGCTGATCCGGCGATGCTCATAGCCGGTTATCCGATAAAGAAAGCGGAGCTTGCAGAGATTAGCAAAGAAAATTATTGCGGGCTGCTTAATCGCTGTAAACTCGGGCAGGGCGGCAAGGATTGGCTAATAAAGCCAAACGCAATGAATCCCAACCGCAAGGAGGAAATGATGATGAGGAATTGGAGCGGCGGCAAACGCATCCTGCTTTTTTTGGCCATGACATTTGCCATCACCTATATTTATGAGCTGCTGATTTTGCCCCCGGCCCTGGAAGCAAACCCGGCGGCGGCGACTTATCTTATCGCCGTGGTAATGCTTTTCCCCGCGCTTTGTGTCCTGTTGACCCGCCTGATCAGCCGCGAGGGTTTCCGCGACGCCTGGATTTTGCCGCATTTCCGCGGCCATATCCGCTATTATCTGATCGGCTGGCTCTCGCCGATTGTGCTGATCATCTTGGGCGGTTTGCTCTATTTTTTGCTCTTCCCGGGCAAATTCGACGCCAATATGGGGTATATGCACGAGAGCTATGCCGCGGCCGGCTTAACTTTTTCCGCCGGGGAGATCAAAACGCAGGTGATTTTGCAGCTGGTCTTGGGGCTATTAACCGCGCCGCTGGTCAATATCTTTTTTACGCTCGGCGAAGAATGGGGCTGGCGCGGTTATTTACTGCCTAAGCTGACGGAGAAATTCTCCATCCTGCCGACTTTGCTGATCAGCGGCTTGATTTGGGGCCTCTGGCATGCGCCGCTCATTGCCCTCGGCCACAATTACGGCCTGGGCTATTCCGGTTTCCCCTGGACCGGCATCCTCGCCATGTGCGCTTTTTGCCTGGTTGTCGGTACGCTATTTTCGTATATTACGCTTAAGACCCGCAGCTGCCTGCCGGCGGCTGTGGCTCACGGCTCCCTGAACGGCTTTGCCGCCGCGGGCATCATGTTTACGTTCAGCGCCGCCAATATCAATCCCTTCATCGGCCCGGCGCCTACCGGGATCATCGGCGGCAGCGGCTTTCTCATCACCGCGCTGATCCTGCTGGCGATGATGCTGCGTCAGCAAAAGGCCGGACAGCTGATCGCGCCGCCCGCCGGGCCGCAGACGGCGGCTGCCGCGCCCTGGGAGCAGCCGGTACACAACGGAGCGCCGCTATATTATGCCGTGCGCAGCGGGGCGGCGGACGCGGAGGGGAGCGGGCAGGCAAGGCATGATGCGCCGCAACCCGGCGCGGCTGGATCGGCGGCAGACCCTGCCGCAGCGGAGCAAGAATAGCGCTCGCCGGTAAAAACGTTTTATCCCGTTCCTTATGGGGCGGGCAGATACAGAAGACAGGCTGCGTTTGCGGTAGAACGCTTGATCGCCAGGA
>JAAYYR010000119.1 GCA_012515255.1 Clostridia bacterium
CTTCAGGATAAGGTCAATCCTTATCTGCGCCCGGTCTATGACGCTTTAGATGAAGCGCTTGGCGTGGAGCAGGCGCAGAAGATGATGTCGCGCAATATCATCGAGGTGGTGCCGCTGGCTTATATGCGCGGCCGCACCCTCGACGATGCCTATATTATCCTTGACGAGGCGCAAAATACTACGCCGCAGCAGATGAAGATGTTTCTCACCCGCATCGGCCAGGGCAGCCGCGCCGTAATCACGGGCGATATTACTCAGATTGACCTGCCGCCCGGGCAGACTTCCGGCCTGATTGAGGCGGAGCGGCGGCTGCGCGATATTGAGGAGCTGGCTTTTTGCTATCTAACCCGGGTGGATGTGGTGCGCCATCCGCTGGTACAGAAAATTATCGAAGCCTATGAGCGCAAATGGGTGTAGCGCAAGCCGCTCATGCGGCCGATCGAAAAAGGAGTTGCTATGCTGAAGCTTAAGCTAATCCGGAAAAAGGCGGCGTCGGAAAAACCGGCGGATAAAAAGCCGGCGGATAATTTGCCCATACAGATGCCTTTTCCGCACATTCATATGAAGGCCTGGCGTTTTATCTTTTTCTTGCTGCTAAGCATCGTCGTTTGGGCTATTCTTGCCGTGAATCTCCTGCCGGAGCAGGTGTCGCTGAATGAGGGCGATATCGCTGCGGAGGATTATTTCTATGAGGGCGCGACGCAAAGCTATGTTAGCGATTTGCGGACAGAAGAAGCGCGGGTGCAGGCGGCCGCTGCCGTAGAGGAGCTATATATAATTGATGAGGACGTTATCGCTAACCTGGCCAATAAGATCGGCAATTATTTTGACGCCGTGACCAGGGCCGCTCAAGGCGAGTTGGATTGGGAGCAACTGCGGGAAATTCTGCCCGGCCAATACAGCGACGCGGAGCTGCATGCCGTCACAGGGCTTACGGCGCAGGAAATCGCCATGATCAAGGATAGCTTTGTGCGGATGGTGACAAGTGTTTTCGAGCTGGGCGTGCTCGAGGGAGACATCGAACAAGCGCGGCAGAATATTTCCCTTGCCATCGGCACCTCCGCGATCTCCGGCAATGCCGCGGAATTTCTCAAAAGCCTAAATAATGGCTTGGATTATTCTTATAATAAAGTATTCGATGCTCTGGCCACTTCTTTGCGGATTCAGCAGGCTCAGGAAAATGTGCGGCCGGTACAAATCACGGTACGGCAAGGAGAAAAACTGGTCAGCAAAGGCCAGGCTGTGTCTGCGGAGCAAATTGAGGCGCTGCGCGAGCTGGGATTGCAAAGCGAAAGCCGTCAGTTTACCTCGCTGTCCGGGCTGTTCTTATTAGTGCTGCTCTGCTTTGTTCTGTTCTATTTTTACCTGCAATTTTATAAAAAAGCTGTTTTTGAGCGCCAGTCGGCTCTTTTGCTGCTCGGCGTCGTGACAGTGGTGATACTGCTTATCTGTAAGCTGATTTCTCTGATCAGCTTTAGCATGGACGCGGAAATGACGGCGCAGGTAGGCTATTTGCTGCCTGTAGCCGCGGCGGCGATGGTGATCACCGTTCTGCTTGATCGGGAAGTGGCGGTGTTCGCAACAGTTTTGTTGGCTATTTTTGCCGGCATCGCCATGGAAGGCAGCATGGTATTTATTTTAGTGGCGCTCGCCGGCGGCCTAACCGGCGTGCTCGCGGCCGCGCATCTCAACCAGCGCAGCCAGTTTGTGGGCGCCAGCATTTATATTACTATCGCCAACCTGGTGGTGATCTGCGCTTGGGGTTTAATTTGGCATCAAAGCTATCAGGCGATCGGCTTGGGCATGCTTTTTGGCCTGATCAACGGATTGCTTTCAGCTATCCTGGCCATGGGTATCCTGCCTTATCTGGAAAGCGCTTTCGGCGTGACTACAGTGATTCGGCTTCTGGAATATTCCAATTCCAATAATCTATTGCTGAAGCGCCTGATGGTCGAGGCGCCCGGTACCTATAATCACAGCATCCTCGTCGGCAATTTGGCGGAAGCCGCGGCCGACGCCATCGGCGCCGACGCCTTGCTCGTGCGGGTATCCTCTTATTATCATGATATCGGTAAGCTGCGGCGGCCACATTTCTATATCGAAAATCAGGTCACGGGCGATAATCCTCATGATAAGCTGCAACCGGGGCTTTCGGCGCGCATCATTATCTCCCATGTGGCGGACGGCGTGCGCATGCTGCGGGAGGCGCGTTTCCCCGGCGAGATTATTGATATTGTGGAACAGCATCATGGCAATAGCCTGCTTAGCCTGTTTTATAATAAGGCCAAGGAGCAGGCCCTCGACCCGGATGAGGTCAAGCTGGCCGATTATTGCTATAAAGGGCCGCGCCCGCAGACCAAGGAGGCGGCGCTGGTGATGCTGGCCGACAGCGTTCAGGCCGCGGTACAGGCGATGGATAATCGCGACGCCGGCCTCGTAGAGGAAAAAGTACATGAGATCATTCAACTAAGAGTCAGGGAAAAGCAATTGGATGATTGCGCTCTCACTTTTCATGATCTTGACGTCATTGTGCAAAATTTTCTGATGGTTCTCTCCGGCATCCATCATCAACGGGTCAGTTATGCCGTACCGGAAGCTTTGCCCGAGGCGGATATAGCGGAAGAAAAAACAGGCGAGGGAGGAAAGCAGGATGACTAAAGTCAGCGTTACCAGATTAGGAAATACCGCGGCTACTACGCCGGGCCTGCGCCGCCTGTTTCGTCAGGCGGCCCGCCTGACGCTAGATGAGCTGATTTTGCCCATTGAGGTGGAGATCAGTCTGCTGTTAACAGATGACGAGACTATCCAGGCTTTGAATCGCGATTATCGTGGATTGGACTTTGCTACTGATGTTCTAAGCTTCGCCATGAACGAGGGCGAAGGCGTATCGGACGGCGGGGAACTGCGGCAGTTGGGTGATATTGTTATTTCCCGCGAGCGGGCGGCGCAACAGGCGGAAGCCTATGGCCACAGCGTGGAGCGGGAAGAAGTGTTTCTTTTCGTGCATGGGCTGCTGCATTTGCTGGGCTATGATCATGAAAAGAGCGCGAAAGCAGAGCGCGAAATGTTCGCCCTGCAGGAGCGGATCATGGCCAAGATGGGATTGGCGCGAACATAAGAATTTCCGGCAAGCGACAGCTTAGCGACACAGGGATAAGCGATAATCAGCAAGAAGGCCGCCCCGGTTTCGACAATGTAAGTGGTAATTTTTTGTCATGCGGGCGAAGATTTTACGCTATATCTTTATCGTGGCGGCTATTGCTCTGACTAAGAGGTCATGGCCGTCCGCGAACATGCGGATTAAACTCAAGTGAAACAGGTGATACTGATGAAGAAATTGCTTTTGGCGCTGCTGATACCGGCCATAGTTTGCGCTTTTGCCGCTTGCGGCGTTGCGGAGGAAGCCCCGCCGGATCAGCCTTTGATAATAGAGCCGGATCCTATTTATAATCCGCTGACCAATTTGGAGATTAGCGAGCCAATCTCGGCGCGGATGATCATGGTCAGCGTCGACAATCACTATGACGCCCGGCCGCAATACGGTATCTCCAAAGCGGATATCGTCTATGAGGTGCCTGCCGAGGGCGCGATCCCGCGGCTGCTGTGCCTTTTTTATGCCCAGGCGCCGGATATCATCGGCGGCGTACGCTCGGCCCGGCCTTATATGGTGGATATCGCCCGCGAATGGGATGCGTTGATGGTGCATTGCGGCGGCAGTGTCGACGCGCTTAATTATTTGGCCCGCGGCCCGGTCGACGATATGGACGAGATCGCCTACGGCAGTTATTTCTGGCGCGATAAAACGCAGCGCGCGCCGCATAATCTGATGACTTCCGGCGAGAATATCTATAAATACCTGGACTATCGGGAGAAGGCCGTCGTCGCTGAATCGGTGCGGCAAATGAATTTCCTCGCCGAGGATGAGCTGGCAAGCGGCGAGCAGGCCGAATGGGTGAGGATCAAATACGGCTGGGCGGATGATTGTTACACTTATGACGCGACGATCGGCAGCTATAACCGCCTTGTTGATGATAAGGCCTTCATTGACGCCGCCACCGGCGAACCGGTGCGGGTCGCCAATATCATCGTGCAGCAGGTCAGGGCAAGCCTTGCCGATAGCTTGGGCCATCTTTCCATCGATATGTGCGCCGGTGGCGACGCCTGGCTGTTTACCGGCGGCACAATGACGCGCGGCTCCTGGAGCCGTGCCGATTTAGATAGTCCGACCATCTTTGTGGATGAGCAGGGCGAGGAATTTAAGCTCAATGCCGGCCAGACCTGGATTCAGATCATCGACGGCAATACAAAGCTCACCTATCAGCAGCCCGCGGCGGAAACCGCGGTGGACACGGAGTAAGCAGATGGGAGAGAAACAGGAAATCTTCCGCTCCGGTTTCGCGGCTTTGATCGGCCGGCCGAACGCGGGGAAAAGCACATTAGTCAATCAATTGGTCGGGGAAAAGGTCGCGATCGTCTCCGATAAACCGTAGACCACCCGCAATACGGTGCGCGGCATTTATAGCGATCAGCATATGCAAGTAGTTTTACTTGACACCCCGGGCGTGCATAAGCCCAAATATAAGCTGGGGGAGCGGATGATGAAGGCGGTGCGGCAAGCCCTCTCCGGCTGTGATCTTGTGCTGTACCTGGTTGACGCTACGGAGCGTTTTGGCGCGGGAGAGGAATATATCATTTCCTTATTGCGCGGCAGCGTACTGCAAACGCCGGTTTTTCTGGCGCTCAATAAGATCGACCTGCTGCAAAAGGACGAGCTTTTGCCGCTGATTGCCGCCTATGCCGACAAGTATGATTTTGCCGAGATCATCCCTTTATCCGCCAGCAAAGGTGAAAACAAAGAGCGGCTGCTGCAGCTGATTTACCGCTATTTACCCGAGGGGCCAAGCTATTATCCGGCGGATATGGTATCTGATTTGCCGGAGCCGATGCTGGCGGCGGAGCTGATACGCGAGCAAGCGCTGCGGCTGACCTCGCAGGAAGTGCCGCATTCGCTGGCGGTAACAGTATCCGCCATGGAGGAACGTGAAAGCGGCCTGCTTTATATCGCGGCCAATTTGTATGTGGAGCGCTCAAGCCAGCAGGCGATTATTATCGGCCACAAAGGCGCGATGCTGAAAAAAATCGGCATGGCGGCGCGCCAGGAGCTGGAGCGGATTTTTGGCTGCCGCTGCTATTTGGAGCTGAAGGTCAGAACAAAGAAAGACTGGCGCAATAACAGCGGCCTTTTGGATCAATGGCTGCCGCAAGAATAGGACGGGAGCCGGCCGGTTAAGATTGAGCGGTTTGGGCAGCCATTTGCAATGCTCTTTTATCCCAGACATAGGGGACGCCCCGCATAAATGAAAGGCAAACCGACCGTTTTAGCTATATCCGCCTTTGGTTGGCAAATATAGAGGAAAGATATGGATTTACGCGATCAGAATATCGACGCGATTATCCTCAAGGCGCGCGATTATAAGGAGCAGGACAAGCTGCTGACTTATTTTTCGCTCGAGAGCGGTAAAGGCGTCGCCGTAGCGCGCGGCGCGATGAAGCCCGGCGGCAGCCTGCGCAATATCGCCCAGCCTTTTTGCCGCGTTTCGCTGACCCTTTCACCCCCACGCGGCGGTATTGCATATATCAACCAGGGTTTGCCCGCGGCCAGTTTCATTTCCCTGGACGCGAAATTGGAAGCCATCGCTTATGCCGCCTATATCAGCGAGCTGGCTGACGCCGCTATGCCGGAGCGTCGCC
Source organism: Clostridia bacterium (assembly GCA_012515255.1). Lineage (GTDB taxonomy): Bacteria > Bacillota > Dehalobacteriia > UBA4068 > UBA4068 > HGM13862. Next base: position 5,752 of record JAAYYR010000119.1, read on the forward strand.
CTTCCGCGAATTTCTTCGGCCTGCTGCTTGCGGTTTTTTCTTTGCTAAAGATGGATACGGATGTTCTCCGCACCGCGCGCTTTTTTGAATTGCGGCTGCTTGCCGAGCTGGGATTGTTGCCTAATATGGCCGGCTGCCAAGAATGCGGCCGCGGCTTGCCTGCCGGCAATTTTTTTCTCTCGCCGCAGGCGGGGTCTTTGCTTTGCCAAGGCTGCGGCGGCGCCGACGCCGCGCCGCGGCTCAGCGCCGGCGCGGTGCAGACCATGCGCCAACTGGCGGCGCAGCCCTTCTCGCGCATTCCCTCGATAAAGATTTCCGCCGCGATTATGGCTGAGATGGAGCAAGCGCTCGGCTATTTTCTCGATTATCACCTTGAGTACAGCCCCAAAGCCAGGAGGATTTTGCGCCAATTACTTGATTAGGCCTGCCGGGGCATGCTATAATGCAAGAATTATTAAAGCAAGCGATGCGCGAACAATTTGCAAACGGAGGTTAGGAAATGTTTGAATTTAGTATTGTGGAAAAAGCTGATCCTCAGGTCGCGGCGGCGATAAATGCGGAGCTGGCGCGCCAGCGCGATAAGATCGAGTTGATTGCTTCGGAGAATTTCACTTCCCGCGCCGTAATGGCGGCCCAGGGTTCGGTGCTGACGAATAAATATGCCGAGGGCTATCCGGGACGACGCTATTATGGCGGCTGCGAGTGTGTGGATATCGTGGAAGATCTGGCGCGGGAGCGCGCGAAGCAGCTCTTTGGCGCGGCGTTTGCTAATGTTCAGGCTCATAGCGGCGCGCAGGCCAATATGGCGGCCTACTTTGCTTTGCTCAAACTTGGCGACCGTATTTTAGGCATGAACCTGGCTCATGGCGGACACCTGACCCATGGCTCGCCGGTTAATTTCTCCGGGATACAATATGAGTTCCATGCCTATGGCGTTGAGCCGGATACGGAAACCATTGATTATGATAAATTGATGGATCAGGCCATGCAAATCAAGCCCGCGATGATCGTGGCCGGCGCCTCCGCTTATCCCCGCGCCATCGATTTTGCTAAATTCCGCGCTATCGCCGATGCCTGCGGCGCGCTGCTGATGACCGATATGGCGCATATTGCCGGTCTGGTGGCGGTGGGCGAGCATATGTCGCCGGTGCCTTATTGCGATGTCGTTACCTCCACGACGCATAAGACCTTGCGCGGCCCTCGCGGCGGACTTATCCTCACCAATGATGAGGAGATCGCCAAAAAAATCGATAAAGCGATTTTCCCCGGCATTCAGGGCGGCCCGCTGATGCATGTGATTGCCGCCAAGGCCGTGGCCTTTGGCGAGGCTTTGCAGCCCGACTATAAGGACTATATCATCCGCGTAAAGAGAAACGCCCAGGTATTGGCCAAGACTTTGGCTGATAATGGATTGCGCATAGTCTCCGGCGGCACAGATAATCATCTGCTATTGGTTGATGTGCGCTCCCTGGGCCTGACCGGCAA
>JAAYYR010000120.1 GCA_012515255.1 Clostridia bacterium
CGGCGCTTATTTCATTCCTATCGTCGACTCTTATCTGCGCGAAGGCTTCATTGAAATCGGCCCTAGCCTGAGAATGCAATTGGCTAAGTAGGGCGTCCCGCCCGTGATTATTTTATCCGGCCGCAGCCCCGCCATATAGGCGGGGCTGCTCGTTAACGCCTTGTATCTTAGCTGTCAAGGTGATAAAATATATAGTATGTATATAAGCGGCCGGAAAGGAGCTGACAAGATGCGTGAGAAAATGAAAATAACCATCCTGGAAAACGGCCCCTACTTAGTGGAAGGCAATGTGCCTTTGGCTGAAAAGATCAATGTTCTTCAAGGCCGCCGCCTGCATCGCTTTATTGACGGCCGCCCCCTACCTCAGGCCGAGACTTATCGTCTTTGCCGCTGCGGGTTGTCCAAGACGCCGCCCTTTTGCGATGGCGCGCATGCTCATGGCGATTTTGACGGCACAGAGACCGCTTCAGTTAAAAGCTACCGCGAGCGCGCCAAAGCTGTTGAGGGGCCGGAGCTGACCATGCTTGATGATGGGCGCTGCGCTTTATCCAAGTTCTGCCATCGGCAAAAAGGCAATGCCTGGACGCTGACTCTGACCTCGAATTTTGAGGATTGCCGCGATGAAGCGATCCATGCGGCCTGCGATTGCCCTACGGGCCGGCTGACGCCTCTGGATCAAGACGGCAATGAAATCGAAAACAACTATCAGCCCTCAATCGATATTATGCAGGAGCCTTTAGTCGGGGTCTCCGGCGGCATTTTCGTCAAGGGCGGCATACCGTTGTTTTCGGCAAGCGGCAAAATCTATGAAACCAGGAACCGTTATGTTTTATGCCGCTGCGGCAAATCATATAATAAGCCGTTTTGTGATGGCATCCATGTTTCCGCCGGGTTTTTAGATCAGGGGCGGCCGGAAAAGGCCAAAAGGCTGTTTCGCAAGAAAAATAATGTCTGACCGGCTCCCGGGACGGAACTGATCCAGGCAGGGAGAGAGCGGTTTAGATGACCGAAAGCGCGATGGTAATCCGTAAAGCAAAGGCAGCCGATGCGCGAATCCTGGCGGTGATTCTCAATAAATCCTGGCGCAGCGCGTATCAGGGGCTGATCCCGGCGGCTGAATTGCGCCGGCATACTACTCTGTGGCGCCGCTATCGCAAAATGAGCCAATTGCTCAAACGGGCTGATATGCAGATCTATCTGGCTATACAGGATCGGCGGCCCTGCGGTATGTTGATGCTCGGCCCCTCGCGCGACGCAGATATCGCTGATTATGGCGAGATCATCGCGTTTTATTTCATTCCTGAGTATTGGGGGCGGGGATTGGCAGGGGATTTAATGACATTCGCCCGGCAAGCCCTGCTCAGTCAAGGATATGGCCATATCCTGCTTTGGGTATTAGAAGGTAATGCCCGCGCCAGGCGTTTTTATGAGAAGCAAGGCTTTGTCGCCGATGGCAAGACCCGCGTCGAGCAATTCGGCAATCAGCCGCTGACGCTGCGTTATCGGCTGCACTTGGCCGAGTATGAGACGCGGCAGTCCGAACAAGGGCGGGGAGTGCCGCAGGCAGAGATCATTGACAAGCGGTAGCGCAGGCTCCGACCGGGGGATGAAAGATGGAATTTGATATTGACCGGCCAACTTTAAGCGCGATCAGCCAATTGCCGCAAGGCTTATGGGTCGGCCAGGTGGAATGCTTGTGGTGAAATGTTCGTTCTACGCGCCTCCGGGCAGGGGCGGCGGCAGCGGATTTGCCAGCGGGCATTTTGTATCGGCTCTATCGGCATCAGGGAGTGGAGCTGCATCTTGACCGGCGTATAGCCGATACGGATCAGGTGCAGATCAGGGTCAATGCATATTTGCAGCGGGGCCGCCATACATTCCGCGTTCTTCTGCTCGGCCTCAAGGAGACGATTTGGCCGAGCGGCGCCGAATGATAGCAAATCCAGCCTTTGGTAAAGGCTTTTATTGGTATAATCACCGCCACATCTTGCAGGACGCTGATCGCGGCTTAAGATTGCTCAATGTTAAATAATTTTATTAAGGCCTTAAAGCTGGCATTTAATCAATAAAAATAAAAATAAGCTTGACAAGGTATCGCCAGTTTGATACTATTTTTATTGCTTGTGGTGGATGTGGCGAAGCGGTTAACGCACCGGATTGTGGCTCCGGCACCCGAGGGTTCGATCCCCTTCATCCACCCCAAAGGCAGGTACACGCCGGGCTAAGCGATAACCGCCGGGCTGTTGCCGGCAGGCTGTTGCCGCAGCAGGCAATTGCCAGCGGGCGCTATTGCCAACAGTTTATTGACTGTACCCGGCGTTAAGCCTCAGTCTTGGCGGCGGCATTACCTCAATGGGGTGTAGCCAAGCGGTAAGGCAA
>JAAYYR010000121.1 GCA_012515255.1 Clostridia bacterium
AAATCATATATGTACTGAGTTTGATCTATTTCCAGTATCGCATCCGGGTTCTCGCACGGCGAATCAGAAACAGCGGGCGCGCAAGCTCCCAGCGCCAGCGCGGCTATAACTAGAATCAATACAATGCCAAATTTTTTGTCCACAGCGTTCTCCTTATCTAAATATGCCTAAACATGCCTGCCACAGCCAATGCTGCTCATCTATGACAAATTTTACGGATCAGTTTTTCCAAACGCCGCGAAATATGGCGGGTACCCCAGCCTTCCTTGTCGTCAAGCTGATCTGTAAGGATAGTATAAAATCCGGCTAAATTACCACCGTAGATATCGGTCAGCAATTGATCGCCTATCATAGCCAACTGCGCAGCCTCCATGTCCAGCGTTTTTTTTGCCAGGCAAAATCCGGACTGCAGCGGCTTTTTGCTATTGCCTAAAACCGGGATATCCAGCCATTCATTGACCTGTTGCACCCGGCCATGCATGCTATTGGACAAAATGCAGGCGGCAAAACCGCGCTGCCGCAAGTCGCGAAACCAGTTGACAATCTCTAGATTAGGCTGATAAACCCGCCAGGGCGTTAGGGTATTATCCAAATCAAAAACCAAGCCGCGGATGCCAAGCTGCCATAAATAATCAAGATCAATATCGGCGATTCGTTTGACATGCATATCAGGGCGTAATTTACTCATAGGTTCCTCGCGTCAAATGAAAAACGGCTTTTGCCTCGCCGACCTTGTCTTTTTGGCAATTAAGATTATCAAAGCGGCTAAAGGCCGCCAATGCCGTGTTTTCTGCTTGGGTCAATATATCAAGTTCGTTCAATACGCGCATCACGGCCAGCGGCAGCATTGCGGTATTGCCATCCTCGATTTTCAGCGCAAAGGCCAAATCGCCGGATAGCTCCGCCGCGCAGTAAGCCCCGTCCGCACCCAGCTTTCCAATGATGCGGCCTTTTGTTACCCGCATCAGCTCTGTACAAAATTGGCCCCAGCCCGCCACCATCTGCGGATGGGCGGTCATAGCGGCGGTCAGGCGGCGGGCGGCCGCTTGTCGCGGCTCGGGCAGGCGCTCCGCATGAGCTAGATTCGCATAGGCGCGGGCCATGCTGCTAAGCGGCAGGGCGAAAACCGGCACGCCGCAGCCGTCCACACCAACGATAATTGATTCCGGCGCAACCTCGGCATAACCCGCCACAGTTGCTTTAATTAACTGCTGCACCGGATGCTCCGGCAATTGATAGGCCCGATAATCCCAGCCCACATAGCGGCAAAGCGTTAGCATACAGGCATGCTTGCCGGAACAATTATTATATAGTTTGCGCGGCGGCTGTTGCTCGGCTACTCTTTGCTGCCTTAAATCCATGGATAAAGAATAATCCTCGCCCAAGGTAAAGTCTGATTCCTGCAGACCGATTTTAACGAGTATAGACTCAAGCGCCGCCACATGATAGCTTGCGCCGATATGGGAGCCGCACATGATGGCCAGCTCGTCCTCACTGATGGCAAAAAAATCAATGGCTCCGGATTCAATAGCGGCTGAAGCCTGCAGGGGCTTGGCCGTGCTGCGCATATAAGTCAAATAATCCGCATTTCCTACATGGGCCGCAAGATTCCGATCAGGGCCGATTACCGCCACATGGCCGCGAATAATATTCTCAACCAGGCTGCCCCGGGTCACCTCAATGATAACTTCACTCATAATAATGCCTCTTTCATCAGGCAATCCACAATGATCGGGCAACTGATTAGCGCAGATTTTGCCTAGGCCGCAATTAATATGAATTTTCGCCGCATATGTAAAAAAATCCTGCCGGCGCTAATGACGGCAAATGGCGCGGGCCAGCTTTTGTACTGCTTTTTTTTCAATACGGCTGACATAAGAACGTGAGATACCCATCTTGCGGGCGATCTCTTTTTGCGTTACCCGCGGATAATTATCCAATCCGTAACGCAGGCGCAACACAAATCTCTCCTTCTCATCCAGCACATAGAAATGATCCCGCAGTAATTGCTTTTCTTCTTCACGCTCCACCAACTCCTGGGCGGTCGTTTCTTTGCTGCCCAAGGTATCAAATAAAGTGACCTCATTGCCTTCCTTATCCGTACCAATCGGATCCTGCAGAGATAACTCGGTCTTTTGATTACGGATAGAGCGCAAATGCATCAGTATTTCATTTTCAATGCAGCGGGCGGCGTATGTGGCTAAGCGGGTATTGCGGTCAAGGGAAAAAGTATTGATCCCTTTAATCAGGCCGATGGTGCCGATAGAGATCAAATCGTCACGGTCAACACCGCTATTCTCAAATTTTTTGCATACATGGGCGACTAAGCGCAAATTATGCGTAATAAGAATATGCCGAGCCTCATCATTGCCCTGGGCCAGCAAACGCAAATTTTTAGCTTCTTCCTCATCGCTGAGCAAAGGGGGAAAAACGCTGTTATGTAGGTAGCCCAGAAAAAAACGCATACGATATACCACGCTTTTTGTCGGTCTACATATATCATATGCGTTATGATGACTATGGTGACTTGGCCTTTTTAATCTATACCCTCTAATACGGCTAGATTGTCTATGATCTGATGAAAAACCAGCGCCGCCTCCTTGCCGCCGGAACCGCCGTTGGCAATATAGACGGCGATCACCCAACGCGGCTTTGCCGCCGGCGCAAAGCCGCTGAACCAGACGCCGTAATCCTCGGTGG
>JAAYYR010000122.1 GCA_012515255.1 Clostridia bacterium
CAAATGCTGGAATCGATGATCAATGCCCCCCGGCCGACAAGGGCCGAAGTCTCAGACGTGACAAACGCGGTTTTTGACGGCAGCGACTGCATTATGCTCTCCGGCGAAACCGCCAATGGCAATTATCCTTTGGAGTCGGTACGCACTATGTCGCGCATCGCCGAATACGCGGAGCAGAACATCGATTATGAGAAAATCGGCGAAAAGCAGGCTAAAAATATCGCCATGACCTCGATCCCGGTGGCTATTTCCTTTGCCGCGGTATCCACGGCCCGCCAAATCGGAGCGGCGGCGATCATCGCCGGCACCATCTCCGGCAGCACGGCCCGAAATGTCTCCCGCTTTCGGCCCCAAAGCCCTATCATCGCTATTACCCCTTGCCAAGCGGTAGCGAGGCGGCTTTCTATTTGCTGGGGAGTGTATCCGGTCGTGGCCGAGCTGTATGAATCCACAGATGAGATGATCAAGCGCACGGAAGCGGCCGGCAAAGAAAGCGGTCTGGTCCGCAAGGGCGATGTGGTCGTGATTACGGCCAGCCTGCCGATTAATATCGTCGGCATCACCAATATGATCAAGGCCCATCTTATCGGCTAAGACGCGCAGGCTTCCATACGGCCGGGGCAGCCGCTTATAAGGCGCTTTACTCTATGGCGGCCATTGGCGTAAAGAGAACGGCCCGGCCATATCATGGGCGGCAGTCAGCCCTGGTCTGCTAAAATCGCTACAAAGGAGGATTTTCCATGAAGCAGGTAATCTTGTATACGACCCAGACCTGACCCTATTGCGTGCAGGCTAAAGAGTTTCTTAGCCAAAACAAAATCAGTTATGTGGAAAAAGATATCAATGCGGATGCGCAGGCGCGGCAGGATTTGCTTGCCAAGAATATCCGGGGCGTGCCGGCTTTCCTCATTGGCGAGGACATGGTGGCCGGTTTAGATCAAGAGCGTATCCTGAAGCTTGTGGATCACCGGACTGCAGCCTGCCCCGGCTGCGGGGTCAAATTGCGCCTGCCGCTTGACCGGGGGCCCGGGCAGGCTACCTGCCCGCAATGCAAAACCGCTTTTGACTGGCAGCCGTAATCAGCCCGGCTAATCCGCCGCGCCTGCGGCAGGCCGCGCCGACAATGCAAAACCGCCCCCTGGCTAATTTAGCGGGGCGGTTCAGGACTGCTTTGCGATTCGCAGCGTCTTGCTTAACGCTGTTCGTCCTTGGTCATCAGGAAAATCTGGATACGCGTTTTGGCGCCGGTTTTGCGGTAAATATTGTGGATATAGTTTTTGAGCGTATAGGAAGAAATGCATAGTTGATCGCAAATGTCCCGGTCGGTTTTCCCCTCATGCAGTAGCGCGATAACCTCGCCCTCCCGGCGGGTAAAGCCATAGTCCGTGCGGCGGCTTGCCCGGGCGGGCGCATTATGCGCTGCCGCCCGCTGCCTTAGCTGGTATAATCGCAGCGCCAGATGCTCTTTAAGTAAAGAGACGATTTGCATATCGCGTATGGAAAAATCTCCGTCGTCTTTGGGTCGGTAGAGGCTGATATCGCCTAAAAGATGGTCGTCGTATATTAATATGGCTTTTAAGGCGTAATATACATTTTGCGGCGCATAGATTTTTTGATAAATGGGCGATTTTTCCCATTCGCCGCTTGAGCTGACGTCGGAGCGGCGGAAGATCTGGCTCCAGTGGCTAAAATAATACTCCTGGCAGGTTCGGCTGCTCATCAGCTCATTAAAGGTCGTCTCATCAAAAATTGAATTATCCGTGCTAAGAAGCTCCGGGGTATGGGGCGCGATGCGGTCGTCAACGCGGTCGTCAAGAAGAAACAGCGATTTGGTATAAGGGATGATAACGCGTAGTTGCTCCAGGCAGACGCGTTGAAATTGTTTGATCTCATCAAGAGAGTTCAATCGATAAATCAGATTGAGAAGAAATTCCCATTCCCAATGTTTTAATAAACTTACCGTATTCATTATCTTGCCTCCCAGACGCAATCGTCTAATCAAAGTTTATCATTATTCATTATATGAAGCAAGAATTTTATGACTGGAAACACTTTATTTTTAGTCCAAGCAGGCTAATATTAGTCCTTTTGGTTAGGATATTTTGGCATAAAATAGATAATTGTGCCATAATTTAATCTATTATCACCCTGTAATGGCTCATGGCGGGGATTTAAAACATATTTACCAGGGTTTATCATATATTTAAGAGCATGCCTAATTATGCTGTTTTGCCCGCATGCGCCGC
>JAAYYR010000123.1 GCA_012515255.1 Clostridia bacterium
GCGGAAATATTACCGCTTTTGAGATTTTCCAAATCGCTATTGCTGCCCTGTACCCGCACCTGCACCTGATCTGTGGTTTCCATGATCGCCAGCTCGGAGCTTAAATTGCGTATCTCCAAAGGTACGGTGAACATAGCGTCGGCAAGCGGGTTTTGGGTCACAATCACATAGCCCCAAAGCAGCAAAGCAATAACAATAGCGCTGATTTTATAGCCATAAAAGCCCGGAGGCTGCCAGAATTTATTCTGCCAAAAACTCTTTTTATCACTCATCGACGCACCTCTTTCCCGCCGTTTTCTGGAAAATGCCGCCACGGGTCAGCTCGCTGGAGAGCAGCTCGCGCAATTGCTTCTCATCCAAATGGCGGATCAGCTTGCCCTCATTAGCCAGCGAGATAATCCCGGTTTCCTCGGAAACTACGAGGGCCAGGGCATCGGATACCTCGGTAATGCCGATGGCGGCGCGGTGGCGCGTGCCAAGAGACAGGCTGATATAGGGATTATCAGAGAGCGGCAGAAAGCAGGCGGCGGCAGCCACCCGGTCGCCGCGGATGACCGTAGCCCCGTCATGCAGCGGCGTATTGGGGACGAAGATATTGACCAGCAATTCCCCTGTGACCCGCGCGTCGACGCTGATGCCGGTATCGATATAATCTTGCAGGCCGGTGTCGCGCTCAATCAGCACCAGCATGCCGGTCTTAGTTTTGGCGCAGGCTACGGCGGCGCCGATAATTTCATCGATCACATGGGCGATATCCTGGCTGGAAAGATAATTGCGGGCAATATTAAATAAATTGCCGCGGCCAAGCTGCTCTAAGGCCCGGCGCAGCTCCGGCTGGAAAATAACCGCCAAAGCCAAAAAGAGCACGGCCCAGATCTCGGATAAAATCCAATGCAGGGCGTGCAGGCCGATATAATCGCTGATAAAAGCCGTGATCAATAAAACCACCAAGCCTTTGATCAGCTGTACGGCCCGGGTGCCTCGGATCAAAAGCAAAAAATGGTAAATGATAAAAGATAGCACAGCAATATCGAGCACTGAGGCCAGGTAATTCCATACCGTCCAATCAGTCATCGCGGAAAAAAACACGCATTTCCCCCTCACTTTAAGCCGGCCGCATCAGCGCGCAAAAATAATAATGACGGGGCGCGGCGACCATAACCGAATCTTTATCCTTTTTTATTCTCCAAGCCGTGAAAAAACCCTTTCTACCCTTGCGTAAAAGGGTTTTCCGGCATGCCGAAAAAGGGTTTTCCCTTCATACGTATAATATCTAGTTACCATTATATATCCTCTGCCTGAGATTTAGGAGAAAAATAAGCAAAAATGGCCGATAAAAAAAGAAAAAGCATTAAACAAAGAAATATACTTTTTCTGTCTTTGATTTCTTTCATCCTAGGCGTGATGATCATGACCAGCATACACACGAACCACTCGGCGATTGCGGCGACGGAAAGCAAGACGCGGGAAGTCGTGGATTATATTGAAACGCTGGAGGCCGAGGTCGGCGCGCTGGAGGCAGAAATCAATGCTACGCGAGAGCAGATCAAAGCGCTGGAATCGTCCCAAGCACAAGAGGAGACGCAGCTTTCCTATCTAAATAGCCTGGCCGGCGGCTTGAGCGTCCGCGCCCGGCTGACAGATATGGAAGGTCCCGGCATCGTTATAACCCTGGATGATAATGCGGTAGGCGCCGCCTTGGCGCAAAAGAATAACCCCTCTACCTACCGTGCCGAAAATTATATCGTCCATGATAAAGACCTGCTCTATTTAATCCGCGCCCTCTCTCATGCCACGGAGGCCTGCTCCATCAATGGTCTGCGGCTGACGGACGCCTCAAGCATCCGCTGCGCCGGCACAATTATTCTTATCAATTCCGCGCGCCTGGCGCCACCCTACAAAATTTCTATTATCGGCGACCAAAAAGAGCTGGTTTCGGCTTTGACAAGTTGCGGTACTTATCTGTCCTTGGTCTACCGCGGCATACCGGTCGAATATGTCAAGCAGGACAAGCTGATAATCAAAGCCTATGCCGGCGCGTATTCCACCAACTATGTTCAGGTGACGGACGACCGGATCAATTTCCCGCCCCCGGATGATCTTTTGCCATAAACGAGAATAAGATAAGGAGAAATAACCATGTGGCTGCCGCTTTTGGGCTTAATTGTCGGCTTACTGCTCGGTTCCATCTTTACTTTCAATATTCCCATTGAATATGCCAATTATTTGGCGGTCGCCGTGCTGGCGGGGCTGGATTCCCTGCTTGGCGGCTGGAACGCTATTTTCAAGCGCGATTTTGACGGCATGACGCTGATCACCGGCTTCTTTGTCAATACCCTGCTTGCCGCGGGACTTGCGGCGCTCGGCGATATGATTGGCATCGATTTATATCTCGCCGCTGTGGTAGCCTTCGGCATCCGCATTTTCCATAATATCAGCTCCATCCGTCATGAGCTGATTGCGCTTAATCGAAAAAGAAAAGGCAAACGCCAAAGCCATGGGGGAATAGATCAATCATGAGGACGAATAGAAATACCAAATCAATATTATGGATCGCCCCACTTACCGTAGTGTTTTTCTGCTTCGGCCTTTTGCTGATGGCTCAATTCAATACGGCGCAAGCTAAACGCCAGGCTCTGGAAAACGAAAGTTCAGCCAATCTGGCGATGATCATCAAGGGCGTCACCAGCAATAAGGAAGAGCTGACCGCGCAGTTGGCGGCCTTGAAAGACGAGCTGAAAGAAAGCGAGGCCCTGATCGCCAGCGGCAAAAGCCTGAATAATGCCGTGGTCAACCGTATCCTAACCTTAAGCGCCGTAACCGGCGACCGCCAGGTTACCGGCCCCGGCATCACCGTGACCATTACCGGCGAATCAAATCTCATGTATTATGATCTGATTGATCTAATCAATGAATTATTCGCCTCCGGCGCGGAAGCTATCGCCATCAATGAGACCCGCTTCACCACGCATACCAGTATCACGGAAAAAGCGGTGCGCAAAACAGCATACGACGGCGCGGGCAATCTCATTTCCGAGGCCGGTTATGTGCCGCTGATCAACGGCAAAGAAGTGCTGTATCCCATTGTGATCAAAGCCATCGGCTCGCCGGCGACTTTGGAAACAGGACTCACTTATCCAGGCGGCATCATTGAAAGCCTTAATTCGCTATATATGGTCTACCCGGTGATCAAGCAAATGGATAATCTGCTTATTCCGGCGGCGCCGGAATATATCTATAAATATGCCCAGGCTCCGGCGACAGGAAACGCCGACTCCGGCAATTAACGAGGTGACAATGAACAAATTTACCCTTGACTCCGGCCTGCGCCTGGTGGTGGAATATTTGCCGCATCTGCGCTCCGTGACCAGCGGCATCTGGGTTAACTGCGGCTCCGTCTATGAGGATGAATCATTGCGCGGCATCTCCCATTTCCTTGAACATATGCTGTTCAAAGGTACGTCGCGGCGTGACGCTTTGGCCATCGCCAGCGAGATGGAGGCGGTTGGCGGCGTGCTTAATGCTTTCACCGGCAAGGAGCATACCTGCTACTATGCTCGCTCGCTCGATGAACATTTTTCCAAGCAGATGGATCTGCTGGCCGATATGTATTGCCATTCCCTACTTGATCAGGCGGAATTCGACCGCGAGAAAAAAGTAATTATCGAAGAAATCAATATGTATGAGGATAGCCCGGATGAAGTGGCTATGGATCTCTTTGTCAGTACCATTTACCCCAGCCATACTTATGGCCCGCCGATCGTCGGCAGTCTGCAGTCGGTGAAATCCCTGACGCGGGAGCAGTTGGCGGCCCATTACCACCGCTACTATAGCCCGCAAAACTCTGTGCTGGCCGTGGCCGGTAATATTGAGCCGCAAAGAGTGCGGGAACTCGCGGAGCAATACTTCAGCGGCTTCAATGGCGGCGAGCCGGCGCCGGAGATCGAACCCCCTGCCACCGCGCCCGGCAACAGCTATGCTTTCAAAGATATTGAGCAAAGCCATATTTGCCTTGGCTTCCCGGGAGTAAAACTTGCCGACGACGACTATTATGCCGCCACCATTGTCGCCAATGCCTTAGGCGGCGGCGCCAGCTCCCGCCTTTTCCAGGAAGTGCGGGAAAAAAGAGGCTTGGCCTACAGCGCCTACAGCTATTTGGAGGCCTATGTCAAAGGCGGCTTCCTTATGTCTTATGCCGCCACCACGCCCGCCAATGCCGGAGAGCTGATCCAGGTGCTGGCGGAGCAATATGCCCTGCTGCACGGAAAAGGCCTAAGCTCGCGGGAGATCAAGCAAAGCAAAGACCAGCTTAAGGGTAATTTGCTGCTCAATATGGAAAATACCGCCAATGTTATGAGCAAGCTGGGGCGGGCAGAATTAGCGCTTGGCCGCAACTATGATATCGAGGAAACAATAGCCCGCCTCACCGCGGTCAGCGAGGATGATATAGCACGCGTCATCGAGCGAATGATGGGCGCGCGGCAGTTGGTGCTGACCCAAGTGGGGCCGGAGCAAACCCCTTGCGATATCGAAGGCCTGTGGTAAATAGCATGGCGGCTGCGACAACCGCCGCGAAAGGATAGAATGAGCGCAACCATATTTGTCAAAATAGCCCCCCTACCCCATCATCAAGGCCTGCCGCTGCCCGCTTATCACAGCGAGCAGGCGGCGGGTTTAGATTTAGCCGCGGCAGTAGCTGGCGATATTCTCCTCGCTCCAGGCGAGCGGTCGCTGATCCCTACCGGCCTGGCTATTGAGCTGCCGCCAGGCTTCGAGGCCCAGGTGCGTCCGCGCAGCGGCCTGGCAGTGAGGCATGGCGTCACCGTCCTGAACAGCCCCGGCACCATCGACGGCGATTACCGCGGTGAGATTCAGGTGATTTTGATCAATCTGGGTCAAGAGGTTTTCACCGTCAGCCGCGGCATGCGTATCGCGCAGCTGGTGATCGCTCCCGTGGCTCAAGCCGAGCTGCGCCTCTGTGCCGGCCTTGGCGAAAGCGAGCGCGGTGCGGACGGCTTCGGCTCCAGCGGCGTTTAGCGGCTGCCAATAAGCGGCCGGCCCGGTATGATTCCTCGTCCCGACGCATAAGCTGATGCAGGAGGTGTGCTTATGCGCCTGAGCGAATTTGCCCAAAAAAAAATTATTAATATCTATAATGGCGAGATCTTGGGTTCCGCCGGCGACAGCGATTTGCTAATCGACCCGGCGGACGGACGCATCCTCGAGATCATCCTGCAACCGCCGGGCCGCCTGATCAGCCGGTCAGAAAAGCATCCTATCTCCATTCCCTGGAGCGCGGTCAAAAAAATCGGCCCGGAAATTATCGTCGTGGATAGTGAGGAAGGAGATGTTTTCCGCCGTTGATCTATCAGGATAAGAATAAAAAAAGGATTTTGCCCGAAGTTTAGGGAATTAGCGTTAGACAGGCAGGCGCCGCCTGCCTTATCTAATTTGAACGAGGAGGATCCTTTATGATTAGGATACTGAATAACGGCGCCTGCGGCCGGATGGGACGAGCAATGGCTTCCAATATTCTCCAGGAGGAAGACATGACCATAGTCGCGGCGGTAGATGTCAAAGGCGCCGGCGCTGATATGGGTATACTGACCGGCGGCCCTGCGATCGGCGTCATTGTCGAAGACGACCTTGAGACGGCGATTAAACGCAGCCGCCCCGATGTAATGCTTGATTTTACCAATGCCCAGGCGGCGATCAAAAATATCCGTATCGCTCTCACGAACGGCGTAGCCTGCGTTATCGGCAGCACCGGCATGACGGAGGAGAATATCGCGGAAATTGCCGAATTATCGAAGGCCGCCAAAACACCGATTTTCATCGCTCCCAATTTCGCGATCTCAGCCGTGCTGATGATGCGTTTCGCGGCGGAAGCGGTTAAATATATGCCCCATTTTGAAATTGTGGAGATTCATGATTCGCATAAATTAGACGCCCCCTCCGGCACCGCCATGAACAGCGCCAAGCTGATCTGCGATAACCGCGAGGCTTTTTCCCAGGATCAACCGCATAGCTTTGAGGTGCTGCCCGGCTGCCGCGGCGGCGATTATCAGGGCGCGCGCGTCCATAGCTTGCGCATTCCCGGCGTACTTTCGGTACAAGACTGCATTTTCGGCGCGCCCGGGCAAACCCTGACCATCCGTGCCGAATCCACGAACAGGGAATGCTTCTTCCCCGGCGTGGCGCTGGCGCTGCGCAAAATCCGCAACCTTGAAGGCCTGACATTTGGCCTGGACAAGCTGCTTTAACAGCATACATTAATTATACTACCTACATTAAAAGCCGGACGGGAATCAGCGTCCGGCTTTTAATAATAATAGCGGCGGATTGCGACGTCGGCATGGATAAATACCATTTATCTATGCCGCAGATACAAGAGCCTTTCTCCTTTGAGGAGAAAGGCTCTTGGCAAAGTTGACCTGCAGGGGCGATTACTTGATCGTGATCAGCAGCTCGCCCGCTTTTACATCCTGTCCCTCTTTAACCAGCACTTGGTCCACAGTGCCTGACATGCGCGCCACAACCGAGGTTTCCATTTTCATCGCTTCGATTACAGCGATGACCTGGTTTTCCTTTACTTTGTCGCCAACTTTGACCTTGACTACGGACACCAGCCCGGGAATAGAAGCGCCGGTCTGGCTCTTATCCTTGGGATCGGCCATCGGTACATTACGCACCTGCACCGCGGCATGTTTATCCGGCACCGATACCTCGCGGCGCATGCCGTTTAGCTCGAACTGAACATTGCGGGTGCCGTCCTCATTGACCGAACCAAGGCCAAGATATTTGATCACTAAAGTCTTACCGTCCTCAATGCTGATCTTATTAGTCTCGCCTATCGCCATGCCATTGAAGAAAACATGGCTGCTCATGCGGGTCAGATAGCCGTATTCGCGGCAATGCTTGTAAAATTCCTCTACGACCTTGGGATAGAGGCACCAGGAAATCACAGCCCTGTTGCCGGGATTGGGGAGGAAGCGCTCCATTTCTTTACGTGCGGCCTCAAAATCGACCGGCGGCAGCAGCTCGCCCGGACGGCAGGTGATCGGCTTCTCCCCTTTCAAAACCACTTTTTGCAAGTCTTCTGGGAAGCCCCAGGCTGGCTGGCCCATCATGCCCTTAAAATAAGATACTACAGAATCGGGGAAAGTGAGCGCCGCTCCTTTTTCCACAATATTCTCCGGGCTTAAATCGTTTTGCACCATAAAGATCGCCAAATCGCCGACCATCTTCGAGGATGGGGTGACCTTGACCAGATCGCCCAGCATATCATTGACGGTCTTATACATCTCCTTGACCTCATTAAAGCGGGAGCCAAGGCCGAGCGATACTACCTGCGGCTGCAAATTCGTGTATTGACCGCCCGGTATTTCATAACGGTAAATATCAGTGGCAGGGTTTTTGATGCCCGATTCAAAATTATCATAGCGCAGGCGCACATCAGCCCAATAATCGGTCAGCTTCTGGATTTCCTGCAAATCAAGACCGGTGTCGCGTTCCGTACCCTGCAGCGCCGCCACGACGGCATCCATCGAGGGCTGGGAAGTGAGAGAGGACATGGAAGCGATGGCTGTATCCACGATATCGACGCCGGCCTCCGCAGCCATCAGATAAGCCGCCACCTGGTTGCCGGACGTATCATGGGTATGGAAGCGCACCGGGATGGACAACTCGTCTTTAAGTACGGAAATGAGTCTTTTAGCGGCATAAGGCTTCAAGAGGCCCGACATATCTTTGATAGCCAAAATATGCGCGCCCATGCTTTCCAATTGCTTAGCGATTTGCACATAGTAATCCAGCGTATATTTATCACGCTTGGGGTCGAGGATATCGCTAGTATAGCAGACAGCGGCCTCGCAGATTTTGCCCTGCTTTAAGACCTCGTCCATGGCTATTTCCATCCCCGGCACCCAGTTGAGCGAATCAAAGATGCGGAAGCTGTCGATGCCGGTTTGGGCGGCCTCGGCGATGAAGGCGCGGATCAGATTATCAGGATAATTAGTATAACCCACGGCATTAGCGCCGCGCAGCAACATACGGAGAAGGATATTGGGTATCGCCTCCCGCAGCAGCTCCAGCCGCTCCCAGGGGGATTCATGCAAATAGCGATAAGCCACGTCAAAAGTGGCGCCGCCCCACATCTCCAGGTCAAAGCAATCGGCGAGGATGGCTGAAACCCCGGGCGCCGCTTTTAGCATATCGCGGGTACGCACCCGGGTGGAAAGCAAAGATTGATGAGCGTCGCGCATCGTGGTATCGCCGATTAGCAGTTTCTTTTGCGCCATCACCCATTTGGATACAGCCTCAGGTCCTTGCTGATCCAGCAATTGCTTCAGGCCCGGCTTGACCTCCTGCTCCTTGAGCAGAGGAAAACGCGGGGAATCATGCTGCTTCCGCTCCGCATCGGGGTTATCTACCTGAATCTGGGCTATATAACGCAGCACCCGGGTAGCGCGGTCGCGGCTGTCGGCAATCTCAAACAGTTCCGGCGTTTCGTCGATGAATTTGGTATGGCATTTGCCGGCGCGGAACATAGGATGATTAAGCACATTGCTGACAAAGGGAATATTGGTCTTTACGCCGCGCACATGCACCTCTGAAATCGCGCGCACCGCGCGCAGGCAGGCGCCCACAAAAGTATTATCCCAGGAGGTCACTTTAACCAGCAGCGAATCATAGTAAGGCGAAATCACCGAGCCGGTACCCGCGGTGCCGCCATCAAGGCGAACGCCGTAGCCGCCGCCGGAACGATAAGCGGTAATCTTGCCGGTATCCGGGGCAAAATTATTGGTCGGGTCTTCGGTGGTGACGCGGCATTGGATCGCATAGCCGTTGACATGAAGATTTTTTTGGTCGCCCATGCCGATGCGGGGATCGGAAAGCTCATAGCCCTCGGCGATCAAAACCTGCGCGCGTACCAGGTCGATGCCGGTGACCATCTCGGTTACGGTATGCTCTACCTGGATGCGGGGATTCATCTCGATGAAGAAATGATTGCCGCAGTGGTCAACCAGGAATTCCACTGTGCCGGCATTAATATAGCCGACTTGCTTGGCGATCTTCACCGCGTCGGCACAAAGCCGGTCGCGCACTTCCTGGGGTACGGCAAAGGCCGGCGCGATTTCTACCACCTTCTGGTAGCGGCGCTGCAATGAGCAATCGCGTTCGCCCAGATGCACCACATTGCC
>JAAYYR010000124.1 GCA_012515255.1 Clostridia bacterium
CTTAACCTGCTGGCAGCCGCTCATAAGGCGATTTATCCCATTGCGGCGCGCTGCGGGGTTTTTGCCAAAACCGATATTCAGGCGCTTTTAAATGCGGGCGCGACCCAAGAAGATATCGCGGCTTCTGTTTTTCAGGCAGTAGTCAATCAGGTGATCGGCGGCCTGGCCTGCGGCAGGAAAATCCGCGGTAAAATCGCCCTGCTCGGCGGGCCATTGTATTTTTTGCCCGAGCTGCGCCGCATATTCCGGGAAACGCTGGGTCTGCCCGAGTCCGCGCTGATCTTGCCGGAACAGGCCCAGGTTTATGTGGCAATTGGCGCGGCCCTGGCGGCAAAGGCGCCGGAGTCCGCCACAAAGCAAAGCCTGCGCGGCCTCATCGCCAAAATTAAATCCAAGCCGCCGCAACAGTCGGCTCTCACGGCCGGGCTGGCGCCCCTCTTTGCCGATAAGGGACAATATCGGCGATTTGTGGCGCGGCATAATGGCGGCAAAGCAATGCGACAAGGGCTGTCTTCCTCGGCGGGCGGCTGTTTTCTTGGTCTTGATATCGGCTCCACCACTTGCAAGGCCGCTTTGATCGACGACCAAGCCAGGCTCTTGTTTTCTTATTACGCGTCCAATGGCGGCGAGCCGCTGCAAAGCGCGCGCCATATGCTGCGGGCAGTCTATGACAATTTACCCGCGGGCGCGGCCATCGCCTATTCTTGCGTTACGGGCTATGGCGAAGACCTGATTAAAGCCGCTTTTGGCTGCGATATGGGCGAAGTGGAGACTATGGCGCATCTTGCGGCCGCGGAATTCTTTTTGCCCGGCGTACAAACCGTACTTGATATCGGCGGCCAGGATATGAAATGCCTGAAAATCCGTGACGGCGCGATTGAAAACGTGATCCTTAATGAAGCCTGTTCCTCTGGCTGCGGCTCTTTTATTGAAACATTCGCCCAGTCATTGGGTCTGGATATCGAGGCTTTTACACAGGCGGCGCTGACTGCCCGCGCGCCGGTTGATCTGGGGACGCGCTGCACAGTATTTATGAATTCCCGGGTCAGGCAGGCGCAAAAAGACGGCGCTGCAATCGGCGATATCGCCGCCGGTCTTTGCTATTCCGTAGTCAAAAACGCCCTCTATAAAGTGATAAAAATGCGCTGCCCAGAGGAGCTGGGCGCTAAAATCATCGTCCAGGGCGGCGTATTTAGTAATGACGCGATCCTGCGCTGCTTTGAGCTGCTGGCCGCAAAAGAAGTGACCCGGCCTGATATCCCCGAGCTGATGGGCGCTTTCGGCGCCGCCTTGCTGGCCCAAAAATCCTGGCGGCGGGGCATGGTTTCGACTTTGATCCCGGCGGCGGCATTGGCGCGCTTTTCTGCGCAAGTGCAGACCAGGCGCTGCGGCCATTGCGGCAACCATTGCCTGCTGACGATCAACTCCTTTAATAACGGCCAAAAACTGATCACCGGCAACCGCTGCGAACAAGGAGCCGGCAACGGGCATGCGGCACGGGCCGCGAATTTATACGCATACAAGTATCAGCGGCTTTTTCAATATCAGCCTTTGCCGCCGGAACAAGCGCCGCGCGGCGAGCTGGGTATACCGCGTGTACTCAATATGTATGAAAACTATCCCTTTTGGCATACATTTTTCACCGCGCTTGGCTTTCGCGTTATTCTTTCGCCGCCCTCCAGCCGCGATATCTATGCCCTGGGCATGGATACGATCTCCTCGGATACGGCATGTTATCCGGCCAAGCTGGCGAACGGCCATATTATTGCCCTGATCAACCAGGGCCTGCGGCATATTTTTTATCCCTGCCTGCCCAAAGAGCGGGCGGAATTCAAAGCCGCCGACAATCATTATAATTGTCCGCTCGTCGCCTGTTACGCTGAAATCATCCGCGCTAATATTGATCTGTTGGCCGAGCGGCAGGTGAAATTGTATCATCCTTTCCTCCCTTATAATGACGATAAAAGGCTGGCGGAGCGATTGTTTGCGGAGCTGGCGGATTTTGGCCTTAGCCGCAGTGAAGTGCGGCGGGCCGTGGCTATGGCCCGCGCGGAAGACCACAGATTCAAGGCTGATATGCGCCGGCAGGGCGAGGATTTGCTGCGCGAGCTGCGGCGGACAGGTCAAAGCGGCGTCGTCCTTTCCGGCAGGCCCTATCATCTTGACCCGGAGGTGCATCACGGCATCCCCGAGCTTATCACATCGCTCGGCCTCGCTGTGTTTACCGAGGATTCCCTGGCGCATCTGGGCAAGGTGGAGCGGCCTTTACGCGTGCTCGATCAATGGATGTATCATACGCGGCTCTACGAGGCGGCCGATTTCGTCTCCCGGCAGGACAATCTGCAACTGGTGCAGCTTAATTCCTTCGGCTGCGGCCCGGATTCGATTGCCGCTGAGCAAGCCGGGGAGATTCTGCGGCCAAAGCATAAGCTGCATACCGTGATCAAAATCGATGAGGTGAGCAATCTCGGCGCGATTAAGATCCGCCTCAGATCGCTGCAGGCGGCGATGCAAGGCGACATGGCAGAGCGGCGGCGGAACCTGCCCGCGCCCTGCGCCAAAGCTGATTTTGCCGGCAAAAGGCGGCTCCGTCAATACACCATCCTTGGTCCGCAGATGGCGCCGATCCACTTTCAGCTCATTGAGGCTGCAGTATGTTCCGCCGGCTATCGCTTTGCTGTTCTCGCGGATGTAAAGCAGGAGGATATCGAGGCGGGCCTCAAATATGTCAACCAGGATATTTGCTATCCGGCGATGATCATCGTCGGCCAAATCATCAATGCCTTAAGATCAGGCCGCTACGACCCGGATCAGACGGCGATTATCATGCCCCAGACCGGCGGCCCCTGCAAAGCGAGCAATTATACCGCCCTGCTCAAATTGGCGCTGCGGGAAAACGGTTTGGGGCATGTGCCGATACTCACTCTGAGCGCTGTCAAAACGCGGCGGAGCGCGCATTTCCCCATCAGCCCGGCTTTGGCAAAAAAAGCGGTGATGGCATTGATTTACGGCGATCTGCTGATGGCGCTTGTGCATCAGGTGCGGCCGTATGAAAAAAAATCCGGCGCTACCGAGCAATTATTGGCCTTATGGCTCGCCGCTGCCAAAGAAAATATCGCCCAAGGCAGCAGGGAAATCTTCCGTGAAAACTTGGCCGGCATCGCGCGGGGGTTTGCCGCGATAGAAATCAAGGACGAGGAGCGGCTCAAGGTCGGTCTGGTCGGTGAAATTATGGTCAAATATCATCCCTTTGCCAATAATCATCTGGCGGAATTTCTCGAAAGCGCCGGGGCGGAAATGGTCGTCCCCAGCCTGACGGATTTCTTCCTCTACGGCGCCTTTAACCGGCAATTAAAGCAAAGCTATTTGGATGGCGGGCGTTTGCAAAGCCTGCTTGGCGCTGCCTGCATCAAATATCTGGAAAGCTACCGCGACGATATGCGGCAGGCTCTGCGTCCGCTGAAAAGATTTGTCGCGCCGGAGCATATCCGCGATTTGGCGGCCAAAGCGCGGCCTTTTCTCTCTTTATGTAATCAAACCGGGGAGGGCTGGCTGCTGACGGCGGAGATCGTTGATTTAATCGAAAAAGGCGCCAATGCGATCATTTGCATGCAGCCTTTCGCCTGCCTGCCCAATCATATCTCCGGCAGGGGTATGATCAAATCGCTGAAAGAAAAATATCCGCATGTGCGCATCATCGCTATCGATTATGATGCGAGCGCCAGCTACGTCAATCAGATCAACCGGGTCAGGCTGCTGCTGGACGGCTGCCGCGCTCAATGACGAGGGGCCAAGATGCGCCGGAATTGCCCGGCCGCGGCATAGCGGCGCAGGCAAAAGGAAAAACTATAACAGGAGGTGTTGTAAATGGCAGCGCGCAAATCAGTAATCACTTTTGGCATGGTGGCAATTCCGATCGCCATGCATACGGCGACGCGGGACAATGATATTCATTTCAATCAGCTGCATGATGAGGATAAAAGCCGCGTCCGCTATAAAAAGACCTGCGCCCACTGCGGCAAGGAAT
This sequence comes from Clostridia bacterium, assembly GCA_012515255.1. GTDB lineage: Bacteria > Bacillota > Dehalobacteriia > UBA4068 > UBA4068 > HGM13862. The sequence goes on from JAAYYR010000124.1 coordinate 4,028, forward strand.
TGGCGGCGGCTGATATTGTCAAGGGCTTTGAGTACGAAAAAGACCGGTATGTTGTGATCAGCGATGAGGAAATCGAAAAAATCAAAACGGAAAAAGAAAAAGCGATACAAATCCTTCATTTTGCCCGGCTCGATCAAATTTCCCCTGTCTATTATGATAAAACGTATCAGGCCGTGCCGGAAACAGGGGGCGAAAAAGCTTTTGAACTGCTGCGCGCCGCCTTAATGGCCGAGCAAAAAATCGCTGTCGGCAAAACAGTGCTCGGCACAAGAGATACGCTGATGGCAATCATCCCGCGCGAGGACGGCATGCTTATTTCCACCATGTTCTATGCCGCCGAGATCCGCGAGCTGCCTAAACAATATATCCGGCCGGAGATTTCCGAGCAGGAATTGAATATGGCGAAAATCCTTATTAATTCCATGGACACGCCTTTTGCTCCGGAAAAATACCGGGATGAATACCAGGAAAAATTGCGTCAACTGATCGAGACGAAAATTTCCGGCCAAGAGATCGTCGCCGCTGTGCCGGAGACAAAAGGCAAAGTCATCGATCTTATGGAAGCCTTGAAGGCCAGCGTCGAGCTTGCCAAGCACGGCAAGGAAACAGCCTGATCCCATGACGCCAAATCTTGAGCAATATCGGCAAAAAAGAGATTTAGCCCGCAGCGGCGAACCGGCGGGGGATATTGCCGCGTCAACGGCAGATTTATGTTTCGTCGTGCAGCGCCATGCTTCGCGCAGGGAGCATTATGATTTCCGCCTGGAATGGCAAGGCGTTCTCTTGAGCTGGGCCGTACCCAAAGGCCCCTCCTATGATACCCGTGTGAAGCGGCTTGCCGTGCAGGTGGAGGACCATCCCCTGGCATACCGTAACTTTGAGGGCGTAATTCCCGCCGGCGAATATGGCGGGGGGACGGTGATGCTGTGGGATGAGGGCTATTGGCAACCGCGGGGCGATGTGGCGGCAGGACTTAGGGACGGCGCGCTGAAATTTATACTCCAGGGCAGCAGGCTCAAAGGCGGTTGGGCCTTGGTAAGGCTGAAAGCCAAAGAGGGCGGGACGCAAAACAATTGGCTTTTGCTCAAAGAAAAAGACCGCTATGCGGGCATAGCGGATAGCGGCGACTTTGCCGTGAGCATCACAAGCGGGCGCACCATGGCGGAGATCGCCGCCGGCGCGCCCGCTAAAATGGCTGCAAATCCTTTTCAAGCCGCCTCTGTGCAGCTGGCTAAATTAGCCGTTGCGCCGCCCCAAAACGGGGATTGGCTTTATGAACTGAAATATGACGGTTACCGTATCCTTGCTTTTATTGAAGGCAATCACGCGCGGCTGATGACGAGAAACAATAATGATTATAGCGGTCGTTTCCCGGCCGTAGCAGCCGCGCTCAGCGACTGGGCAAAAGGCCGCGCCATGGTGCTGGACGGCGAGCTAGCTGTTACGGATGCGGCAGGCAAAACGGATTTCCAGGCCTTGCAAAACTATTTGCGCGGCCCCCGGGGGCAAAATCTGGTCTATATCGTCTTTGATCTGTTGGCGCTCGACGGCGCTGATTGGCGGGCCCGCCCCCTAAGCGAGAGAAAGGCCAGGCTGGAGGAGCTGCTGGCCGGCGCGCCGGACAATTTACTTTATAGCCGCCATATCAGCGGCCAAGCAGAAGCATGCTTCGCCGCGGCCTGCGCGGCGCGGCTGGAAGGGATTGTGGGCAAGAGGGCGGATTCCCTCTATAGCGGTACGCGAAATGGTGATTGGATCAAGTTAAAATGCGTCAAAAGGAAGGAATTCGTTATCGGCGGCTATACGCTGAGCGAGAAAAAAGAGAGCGGCGTCAGCTCATTGCTGCTCGGCGTGTATGAAGGCGGGGACTTGATCTATGCCGGGCGCGCCGGCAGCGGGTTTGGCGCAGCCGTGAGCCGGGAACTGGCGACGGCATTCGCCATGATCAAGTGCGCTGTTTGCCCGTTCCATGTGCTGCCGCCGCCCCGGCCCGGGGAGATGATTACCTGGCTGAGGCCGGAATTGGCGGCGGAAATCCGATTCGCCGGCTGGACGAAAGACCGTCTCATAAGACAGGCCAGCTTCAAAGGCCTGCGTATGGATAAAAACCCGTGCGATATCAACAGGGAAAAGGCGGATGATATGCAACAGGAATCAGGCGCAAAGGGGGAGAAAGTCATGGCGGCGGACAGCAATACCTTGATCATCGCAGGCATTAAAATCACCCACCCCGATAAGGTGGTATTTGACGAGCCGCGGATCACTAAAGCGGATGTGGTCAGGTATTATCAGCAGATAGCGCCCTTGATGCTGCCGTATATTTCGCAGAGGATTCTCAGTATCGTGCGCTGTCCCAAGGGTATCGCTGAAAGCTGTTTTTATAAAAAGCATCCCGGGCCGGTCCGGCCGGGCGTCGTCGCCATGCCCGTCACGAATAGCGACGGGATAGCGGAAGACTATTTTTATATCGATGCTCCGTCCGGATTGATTGCCGAGGCGCAGATGGGTACTTTGGAATTTCATGCCTGGTGCAGCCGGGTAGATACGCTGGATAAGCCGGATATGATGGTGTTTGATCTTGATCCGGATGAGGGCATGGGGCTTGATCTGGTGCGTCGGGGCGTGCTTGATCTCAAAAATATCCTAAGCGAGCTGCAGCTTATCTCCTACCTCAAGACCAGCGGCGGCAAAGGATACCATGTGGTCGTCCCCTTTCAGCCGGCCGCCTCCTGGGACATGTTTTATGCTTTTGCCCGGCGCATTGCCGAAGTAATGGAGCAAAAATGGCCGGAGCGCTATACCGCTAATATGCGGAAAACAAAACGGATCAATAAAATATTTATCGATTGGCTGCGCAATGGCAGGGGCGCCACCAGCATCGCCCCTTATTCCTTAAGAGCGCGGAAGGGCGCCACAGTGTCGATGCCCATCGCCTGGCATGAGCTGGAAACGATCGCCCCCGGCGGCGTCGATATGGCGGCCGCGCTCTTAAGAGTGCAGGGTAATGATCCCTGGCAAGGCTTTTTCCAAACGCGGCAAACGCTGAAATAAGCTGCTTCTTATGACCTGCACGCTTGCTTGTCCGCAGCAGTTGACGCCACAAGAAAAAAGCCAAAGCCCCTCTCTTTAGGCCGGGCCGCGGGGCAAAGCATGGGTTTTCGCGGCATCCGTGCAGCGGGCTTTGCGCAACTTAAGGGATAATGGCAAAAACCGTGCCCTGATGATAATCTATGACCCGCGTCGAGGCGTAAACGCCCAAATATAGCTGCGTCTGATGAAGATTAGCGCCCAGGCTGACATAATAGGCTGCCTGTGCGCCAAAATCATAATCAACGTCAAGCAGGCTGAAATCATTGATTCTGCGGTCGCCCAGGGGGCTGGTATAAGCCAAAAAGCCCCTGGCCGGGGATGAGCCTGTCGCAGCCAGATCGCAAAAAACCACATTTCCCGTGAGGCCGGGGATTTCCGCCCCCAGATATGGCTGCACGCCGGTCAGAGCGCTGCCGCCCGCTTTGCCGGGCCGGTTTTCCTGATGAAAATAGCAGGTTAAAGGTTCCAGGCTTTGCGGCGCGCACAGCACCGCTTCCTCATAATAGGCGATAATTTTCTCATCCCGAGCCGGGCAGTCCGGGCAATCGCGGATGATCGCGGTCGGCAGAACGCCTTCCCAGCCTCGCCAGCCCAGGTTGATCAAATCCCCCGGCCCGGCAGCTGATTGCCCGGCCGCCGCGCGGACGATATCAGCCACCGGCCGGGGCCGGTCATAAACAAAGGAGAAAACCGACTCCACTAGGTCTTGCCCCACATTGCCCGCGTACTTGATATACTGCTGATGGAATTTTTGGTAGGAAATGCCCGGTATATTGCGGACGCCCTTGGCGATCAACGTAAGCGTTTCCTGTATCCTTAAAGGCAGCTCGTCAAAGCATGCGACAATAGGGGGGTTATCCATAAATATATCCTGCGCCACATCAATCTCAATGATCTTGCCGGCGATCTCCAGCTCATCCTGGCTGAGATTAAACGGGTCGTAGCCCAGGCCGCCGTCCCCGGTGGTCAATACAAGCCGGCCGCTTTCGGGAGAGAAATTGAGGCTGTTGACGCCGTTATGATTCATAAACGGCCGCCTTAAATTGAGCAGCGTCCTCCTTTTTTGCGCGGCGCCGCCCGCGGGAGAAATCCATTCCTCAACCGTGTCGATATGGTCATAGTCGGCCCCCCGATTTGTCCATTGGCGGCCTAGGGTTTGGCTATCGCAGGGATTAGGAATAAATGGCCCCCTTAAAGCGCCGGGACCTTGGCTGCCGGCCAGAGAATAATGAAGGTAAAATAGGCCATTATTTTGAAACAAAGGGTGGAATGCCATTCCCAGCAGGCCCCGCTCATCATAACCGCCGGCAGCGCCCAGTTGCATGATTAGCGGCCGTATATCTAAAAAAGCCCTGACCATTCCATTCGCCAGATAAAAAATCTCGCCCACTTGCGTGGCAATAAACAGCCTTTCCTGCGTATCGCCCGGCGGGATCGCCGTCTTGATTACCGTAGGCAAATTGATCTCCCTGATTAGCGGCTGCAAACGAATGTTCAAATTGGTCAATTTAATACCTCCCCCCGGTTTTGTTTATAATTATGATCCGCGTCAGCCCATTAGTACGCAGCCGGGGGAACCCCTGTGCCGGGAATAGGGCGCGGAACCGGCCGCGATACGCCGAACCGTTTACCGGCCTGGGCGGCGGGCGTTGGCGCGATCCCCGGAACAAGCAATAACCCCGCTTGGAACGCGGGGTTAGGATTGATTATGGCATTATTTGTTTTTAACCGGGTTGTTAGCGAAAGAACAACGGGCCTTATGGGCTCGCGACCGCTATTTGCTCGGCCTTATAGTGCGCGGAAAGTAAATTTTGGGGCATAGAATAATTGCGAGCAGTAGATTTTGCCATTGCTTTTTTGGAAATAGCCTATGCCCAGCATCGTATATCTGGCATTAAGGATATTCGCCTTATGCCCGGGCGATTTCAACCAGGCCTTGACGACTTCCGCGGGGGTCTTATACCCATAGGCCAGGTTTTCCCCGGCGGATAAATATGTAATCCC
>JAAYYR010000125.1 GCA_012515255.1 Clostridia bacterium
ACCGGCCATGCGGATCAGCACGACAACGGTAAGGGCGACAATCACCAGCAGCAGATATTCGAAAAGTACGGTGCGCAAGCCGATGATGTGGGCGAATTCTTCATCAAAAAGGTAGGCCTGCCAGTTATTGAAGAAGACAATGACGAGGCAGGTGATAATCAGGGCCAGCCCAGCCATCAGCAGCAAATCGCCGCGGGTGACGGAAAGAATATTGCCAAAAAGATAAGAGCTAATATTTGGCTGATAGCCGGGCGCTAGGCCGATGAAGACGATGCCGAGCGCCATGCCAAGCGACCAGAACATGGCAATCATCACATCCGCGCCGCCGCCGCCGTGCCGCTTGACAAAGCCGATGCCAAAGGCCGCGGCAACCGAAAAGCCTACCGCGCCCCAAATCGGCTCAAAGCCCAGCAGATAGCCAAGCCCCACGCCGCCATAGGCGGTATGAGCGATGCCGCCGGAAAGCATCAACATATTTTTTTCCACGATGATTACGCCGATCATGCCGCAGACCAAGCTTGCGAGCAGGCAGGAGATGATGGCATTTTGCATAAACTGATAATTGAGGATCGCCTCGATCAATGCCGGCAGCCCCCCTCCTGATCATGCTCGCCCAGTACCCGATGCGGCACGCCATGGGCGATCAAATCTACCGGGCAATTGTACATCTTTTTGATAACATTCTCACTGAGTTCGGCTTTGCCATGATAGACAATGCCGCGGTTGATACAGGCAATTCGTTTGACTTTGGCGGAAATAGCCAGCAAATCATGGCTGACCATGATAATCGTCATATCCTGGTTAAGCTTTTCCAGCAGCTCATAAAAATCTTCCTTGAAATGAGGATCGACGCTGGCCGTCGGCTCGTCAAGCAGGATAACGCGCGGTTTCACCGCAAGCGCCCGCGCAATGAACATGCGCTGGAACTCACCACCTGAGAGCTGCGAAATTTGTCGCTCGGCCAGTTGCTCCAGCCCTACTTGGCGCAAATATTCGCGAGCTAGCTCCTTTTGCTGCCGGCTGTAGCGAAAGCCCGGGCGTAAGACGTCTTTTAGCATGGCGGTGAGCACCGCCTCGGTGACCGATATGGGAAAGCGGCGGTCAACAAAGGAATATTGCGGCACATAGCCAATGCGGATGCCGCGGGTATGCGCTTCTTCACCGTAGACCAGGATTTTGCCGCTGCTGACTGGCACTAAGCCAAGTATGGCTTTGAGCAGGGTGGTTTTCCCGCCGCCATTGGGGCCGATGATGCCGAGAAATTCTTTATCCAGCACATCGAGACAAACACCGGACAAGGCCGGCGTCTGGCCGTAATTGACATAAAGATTTTCAATATGCAGCGCTATTTCCATATAAATAAGCCGCGGCTTTCTTGGTTATATTTTCTTTGTGGCTTTGCGTTTATTGTAGTGAATCGATAATAGCCTGCATCATCGATCGCATATTGTCGATATATTGATCCGAGAGAGGATCCAGCACGACGACAGTACCGCCGATTTCCTCGGCAAAAGCCTCGGCCTGCCTGGTGTCGGCCTCTGCCTGGCTAAAGAGAATTTTGATATCCTTGGCCCGTGCCAGGTCGATCATTTCCTGTAAATGGACGGCGGTGGCTTCTTTGCCGTCTTGCTCCAGCGCATGCATTTCAAGGCCGTAGTCGGCGGCGAGATAGGCGAAGGCCGGGTGAAAAACAATGAAGTCTTTTTTATCCACAGCGGCTGTCATGTCGGTTAGCTCCTGATCAAGGGCTTGCAATTGGGCAATATATACTTCGGCATTATCTTCATAGGCGTTTTTATTTTTCGGGTCGAGTTGCGCCATTTTCCGCGCTATGGCCTGCACCATTACGATTGCCCTTTTGGGCGAGAGCCAGATATGCGGGTCGCGGCCGTCGGCTATGGTTAAATCCGTATAGGCGGCGCTCACTTCATTGGATAAATCCACGACCGCGGTTTTTTCCGCGAGATAGGGGAGCACCTGATTGTCCTCAACCGGAATACCGATGGCAAAAAAGATATTCGCATCGGCGAATGTTTCTTGTTGAAGCGGCGTCGGCTCATAGGTTTCCGGGCTGCTGCCAGGCGGTATCACAGTCATAATATGCGCAAGATTACCGCAGACCGCTTCCGCAAAGGCCCGTTCCGGCGGTATAGATACCGTGACCAGGGGATGTTCATGATCCCGCATGCCTGTCGAGTCTGCGTCGCCGCAGCCGGCCAGAAGCGGCAAAGCAAGGATCAATAGGAATAAAGCCCCCCATGGTTTTTGTTTTTTCATCGTTTTTCCTTTCCGGCGGCTATTTTTCGCTAGCCTATTATACAAGTGCGCATCCAGCTAATACTTTATCATAGATTTGCTTTATTATAAATATAAAAAACATTAATTTTTAGAAATAGTAGAGCCGGAATATCATTAAGGCCAGTATTATGCATAATTCGAGCTTTGCCGGCGGCCGGTTGCAATTCGCCGCAAAAGATGTATGATAGGCTAAGGTAATATGTATGGCAATTAATATAAGTACTGTGACGGGCGTTTAACGCTACTTGAGGAGGTAGGTAAATGGCGGAGAATTGTGATCATAATTGTGCTGAGTGCGCCGCGAAATGCAGCGATCAGGATAGGCAGAAGGTGTTGGCGGGGATGAAAGTAGCGCCCGGCGGCCGCTCAAAAGTGAAACATGTGATCGGCATTGTCAGCGGCAAGGGGGGCGTCGGCAAATCCGTCGTCACATCGCTGCTGGCCGTGGCCATGCGGCGGCGGGGCTATGAGACGGCGATCCTCGACGCCGACATCACCGGCCCCTCCATCCCTCAGGCTTTCGGCTTGACCCAAAAAGCCGCTGCGGATGAAAACGGCATTATCCCGGAG
>JAAYYR010000126.1 GCA_012515255.1 Clostridia bacterium
CCTGACCCGGCCCGGATTATCCACTTGATAGCCGCCCAGCGCATCAAGCCTTATCCGGAATTCCCTGCCGGCCATCAGCTCGAGAAGCCGCTGCACATATTGCGTATCCCAGGCATAATCCGGGATAATAAAGTCATACTGTTCCTCGCAGATGGGAATGAAATCCAATCCATAAGTTTTAGCCGCGGCATAGATGCCCAGCCCCGCATCGGCGCTATCCGCGGCGATAAGGGCCGCCACCGCCGTATGGGTGAATTCCTCCCGCTCATAGCCGTAAACTTTTCTTTTGCCCAGCCCCTCTTGATTAAGCAGAAAGTCAAGCAATATACGGGTGCCGGAGCCTTTTTGCCTGTTTACGTAACGCAAGCCTTCATTCCCCAAATCGCCAATGCCGCGAATGCCTTGGGGATTATTTTTTTGCACCATCAGGCCTTGAGTGCGCATCACGCATTCCACAAGCCGTATTCCCCCCTCGGGGAAATGCTTGCGCAAATATGCCACATTGTATTCGCCGCTGTTTTCATCCAGGAGATGGATGCCTGCGACATGGGCCTCTTGCCTTTTAATGGCCATGATGCCGCCCATGCTGCCGACATGGGTCGAGCCAAGCGAAGCGGAATACCAGCGGCGGCGCATCATATCCGCTAATTCGTCGATCAAAGGATCATGGCTGCCTGTGACCGTCAAAGTTTGCGTGATCGCGGCTAGGGGCCGCAGCAAGGAAACAGGCACTGTTTCCCCGGCCTTATATCCCTCGGCGGATTGCGGCACCTGCAGCAGCCCGTCGGCTTTCATAAATGAAGTAACAATGCCGCCGCCGCTACTTAAAGGAGTAGCAACCAGACGCTCATTAACAGAACCCACGCGCAAACGAATGAATTCCTCATATTTGAGCGGCGAATTCACGGCGCGCGACAGCTCGGCCTTGACTACGGACCTTGGCTCGTCGTCCCTGGCTAAAAGCCGATTGATGACAGGCCGCAAAATATTCTCCAAAACGATGATGCCGGAAATCGGGTATCCGGGCACGCCGAGTATGGCCTTGGCGCCCGCATGGCCCAGGATCGCCGGTTTGCCGGGCTTGATAGCAATGCCGTGGTGTAAAACAATGCCCACTTCCTGAATCGCCCGGGCGCTGAAATCCTCCCGCCCCGCGGAAGACCCGGCGCATAATAAGACGACATCGCATTCAGCCACTGCCTGTGACAGCGTGCTTATAATGCCGGGTAAATCGTCTTTCGCGATCGGATACGTACGGGAAACGGCGCCCCATTCCTCAAGCATCGCGGAAAAAATCGTCGAGTTAAATTCGATGATATCGCCTTCCTTGGGAGAATTGGTGGGCGGCACGATCTCATCACCCGTGGGGATAATGCCGACAAGCGGTTTTTTAAGCACGTCGAGATTAAGGACGCCGCCCGCCAGCATTGCGCCCATAGCCGATGGGGTGATATCGGTAAAAGAGGGCAGAATCATTTCCCCGGCGCAGATATCCTCGCCGATTTGCCGGATATGCTGCCAGGGTACCGCGGCCTCATTGAGCCTGACGCCGGTTTTGACTTCGA
>JAAYYR010000011.1 GCA_012515255.1 Clostridia bacterium
AACGCATATAATTGCCTATGATGAGCCTGCATAAAAAAACAGGGTTATTTTGGGGCACGGTTTTATTGCTGGGTTCGAACATTTTCGTCAAAGGACTCGGGTTTTTTTATCGTGTTGTTTTGGTTCGGCTTTTAGGCGTGGAAGGCGTCGGCTTAGTTGAAATGGTCTCCCCGGTTTTTTCATTTTTGCTTGTATTGGGCGGCTGCGGCATCCAAACTTCTTTATCACAAATCGTTGCCGCTAAGCAGGGTTCCGAAAGCCATATTTATTTCCGCACCGCCTTGATGATTTTAGCGATCAGTAGCACGCTTTTAACCGCCGCCGCCTATTTTGCCGCACCCTGGCTGGTTAGGCAATTCGCCCCGGATGAAAGAATCCTCTTTTGCCTGCAATTAATCCTGCCGGCGATTATCATTATTTGCCTGGCTTCCGCTTTCCGCGGGCTTTTTCAGGGTCTCAAATATGTCGGCGCTATCGGCATGAGCCAAAACGTAGAGCAAATCACCCGCGTGGCAGTCGGCATCTGGCTGATCGGCCAAATGGCTGTCTTGGCCCTGCCGGAAAAAGTCGGCGCCGTATCCTTGGCCACGGTTTGCGGCGAGGGCATCGGCTTTCTTTATCTGCTATACGTTTATTTCCGCGGCCGCAAAGAATACTTCCTTGCTCCAAGCCGGAACCACAGCTTTAGCTTCAAAGCGGCGCGCGAATTACTGGCCCTTGGCCTGCCGCTAACCGCCAGCCGGCTTGTTAGCACAGGCATCATGATGCTGCAAGCCATCTTGATCCCGCTATGCCTTAAGCTTGGCGGCTGGGATATTCGCGCCGCGACCGAGATCTATGGCCGTTTCGCAGGGGTGGCGCTGGCTTTACTGCATCTGCCTGGGGTATTCACCTCAGCGCTTAGCGTATCGGTTTTGCCCGCGGTAGCCGAAAGCATGACTTATGATATCACCGGCCGCCGCCTGATGAGGCAGAGGATCAATGATTCGCTGCAAGCCGCCTCTTCTTTCACGCTGCTTGGCATGCTGTTACTTTTCCTTTTTGCCTCTCCGCTCTGCACACTGCTATTCGATAATCCGCCGGCAGCGGTCATCCTGCGCATTTTGACCATTGGCGGTATTTTTCTGTATTTACAGGTAACATTGATCAGTGTATTGCAAGGCCTGGGAGAAGTAAAAATACTCCTCGTGAACAATATCATCTGCGGCGTCGTGCTAATTTCCGGTATTCTATTGCTAACGCCCCTGCCATCTCTTGGCATCAGCGGCGCGGCAATCGCGGTGGATATCAGTTGGCTATGCGGCTTTTGCCTCAATTTATATGGCGTCTACCGCAAGGCAAAAATCAAGCTTGATTGGAGCAATATCGCCTTGAAGCCCGCCGCCGCCGCGCTTATAGTTTTATTGTTTTATTATAGTCAGCAATTTTTTTCGCCATCCCTGATCGAAAATCAAAATATGACCACTATGCTCTGGCAAGGCATAATGGTCATAGCGGTATATCTATTGTCCTTGATATTAAGCGGGGGCTTGATTAAAATCCGCCGTCAAAAGTAAAATACCCGGGTAGTTTGTCCAGCAGCGAATAATTGGTAAAATCAGCCTGTATCGGCGTGATCGTGGCATAGCCTTGATTACTGGCCTCCACATCGCTGCCCTCGCCGCAATTACGGTCGTCAAATTCGCCTTGCAGCCAGAAATAATCCTGCCCCCGGGGGTCGATCCTTTTGGCAAAAGGCTCAGTATACCAGCGCCAGCCCATATGGGTATAGACGACGCCTAGCACATCATCCGGGTGATTGCCCGGCACATTGATGTTGAGCAGCAAGCGCGGTTTGAAATCCTGCTCCGCCATTTGCAGGCAGAGCTTTGCCGCCAATTCTCCGGCATAGTGATAATTGCCTATACCTTTGCCCCTTCTTATGCCGGCGGCGGAAATCGCAAGAGCAGGATAGCCATTAAGGTATCCCTCCATGGCGGCGGCCACAGTACCCGAATATATAATATCAGTGCCAAGATTCGGCCCATTATTGATACCGGAGAGCACAATATCCGGGGGCTCGGGCATCAGCACGTCAATAGCCAACTTTACACAATCAGCGGGCGTGCCGTCGATAGCCCAGGCGTTTTCCGTTAGCTCCGGCAGCGGGCAGCGTCGGGCGCGGATTGGCAAAGTGGTGGTCAAGCCGTGACTGGTGCCGCTTTGCTCCGATTGCGGCGCGGCGATATAAATATCCGCTATTTCCTTTAAATGCTGCGCCAATATATGAATACCTTCGGCATGAATGCCGTCGTCATTACTGATTAAAATTCGCATTACTTAATATATACCTCCTATCCGTGAGAGCGGCCAATACCGGAAGATAGCTTTGCCCTTAATATGATCCTCGGGCAAAAACGGATTAAGCCACATATGGCTATCTATGCTAACATCACGGTTATCGCCCAGCACAAAATAGGAAGCTTCCGGTACCGTGACCGGGCCAAAAGCATAGTTCATACTCACCTGCACATAGTCTTCCTCTAAGGCCGCGCCATTAATATAGACATGGCCTGCCTTGATTTCAACTTCCTCTCCGGGTAAACCGATAATCCTTTTCAGCAAATCCTGCTTCTCATTGAGTTCAGCCGGCGGTCTTAAAACAATGATATCGCCGCGTTGCGGTTCTTGATTAAAAGCATATGATAAACGCCATAGCACAACACGATCTCCCACTTGTATCGTCGGCACCATTGAGGTGCTCGGTACCTGGCGGCTGTCAATAATAAAGGATTTAATCAACAAAGAGAGGGCCAAAGCGCAAATAATGATCAGCAGAGTATCCTTGATCAAAGGCCCGATACCGCTTTTCCTTTTTGGCGCTTCTTTTTTATGGGGCGCGCTCTTCTTAAGATGTTTTTTACTCATGAAATATAGGCTACCTTTGGAAATTTATCAGGCTCATGGCCTCAGAACGAGTGACGTTTTTGTGGAAAAT
>JAAYYR010000127.1 GCA_012515255.1 Clostridia bacterium
ATCGTCTATGCGCTCATTTTCCCGCAATTGTACTTGCATCGCCGTAATCGTATGGCCGCCTCATTTTTTGCCTTTATGGAGCAAAAAATTAAGGCAAAACAAACAATCCTCTTCCCTGCCCCGGCCAAAATTACCGGGGCAGATATGAAAGCCTTCTTCATAGAGCTTTGTCAAGGCCTCGAAACCGTCGCCCTCATAATCGCCCTCCGCAAGCCGCCGCCGTAATTCCGCGTTCTGGCGCTCCAGCTCCTCGATACGGGCCATTAATTCCTCGCCCTCTTTTTGCAGGGCCTGTAGTTTTTCCTGCCACAGTTTAAATTCCGCGAGCAGCGTCATGGTTATTCCTCATCTTCGATCAAAGGCTCATCATCTTCCGCGGGAATCTCAAAAACCTGTTTATGGCGGCAGGGCGGCAAATCATCATAGTTTTCATATTTAAGACAGCACATAAGGCGGCCGCAAACGCCGGAAATTTTCGCCGGGTTTAAAGACAGGTTCTGCTTTTTCGCCATCTTGATCGAGACCGGCTGGAAATCGCCGAGTACGCTATGGCAGCATAATACCCGTCCGCAGGAGCCGATACCGCCCACGACCTTCGCCTGATCGCGTACACCGATCTGGCGCAGCTCGATTCTGGTGCGGAATACCGAAGCCAAATCCTTGACCAGCTCGCGGAAATCAACCCGGCCTTCGGCGACAAAATAAAAGATGATTTTGCTTACATCGAAGGTATAGGACACTTCTACCAGGCGGATCGGCAGCTTATGCTGGGCGATTTTTTTCTCGCAGATGGCAAAGGCTTCTTTCTCCGCCAGGCGGTTTTCCTCATATTTCTTATCGTCGGCTGCGGTGGCTTTGCGTAATACTTCTTTTAAAGGGCTGACAATTTCTTTGTCTTCAACAGTTTTGGGGCCGAGCACCACTTCCCCGTATTCGATACCGCGCGCTGTTTCCACAATCACATGATCATGCACGACAATATCGGGGAAGGGCTGAAAATAATATATTTTACCGTTTTTCTTGAAACGGACGCCGATAATTTCAGCCATTGCTTTCTCCTTAATTTATTCCTGGCGCCAATTCGCATCGGCTAACTAAGATTTAGCTAATTATATCTTAATTTGTTTGTTTAGGCAATATTTATTCAACGCTCACAATTCTGCCACAGCCGTAAATAAACCACGTCTGTGAGCAGCTTTTGGTTGATATTATTATCGATAAGCTCCAGCGAGCTTTCTACCATGGTCGCGGAACGCAAAATATATGGGTATGCCATCGGCACTGCGAGAACGCCCAAAGCAGCGTCATGCAGCACATGCAGCAGGGCCAGCAAAAAGCTGCGCTGATCCTCGCGTTTTTCTCGCTCGCGGGCTTTGAGCAGGACTTCGTAAACCGGCAGCTCCGGCAGAGACTGGATTAAAGTGGCCGCCTCCTGCAACAGCTCCCGATCAGGCTCTGACTGCGACGCCACGCCCTGGTCGAGAACAAATAGCTGGCAGCGGGACAATACTGTGGGCAGCAATTGCTCCGGCTGCTCGCTGAGAAGAATCAAGATAGTATGCTCCGGGGGCTCCTCCAGCAGTTTAAGCAAGGTATTGGCAGCCTCGTCACCCATTTTTTCCGCTTGGCTGATGATAAACACTTTCCAGTCGCCATTGATGGCGGCCAGAGTCGCCTGGTTAACTAAAGCACGCATCGCCTCCACGCGGTGGCTGCCGCGCTCCGGCTCGAGCAGGCGGCAATCCGGATAGGTGCCGGCGAGGATATTAACGCAGACCGGGCATTGGCCGCAGGGTCTGTGCTCCTGCCCAGCGCGGCAATCCAGCAAAGCCGCCAAAGCGATGGCTTGTTCTGGCGCGGAACGGCCGCGGAAAATATAGGCATGGGCAAGCTGATTGCTTGCTACTTGTGTGAGCAGCAGCGGGTTGAGCGGCGCGAAACCGGCCATAACTATCCCCTCCGAGGTGGCAAAACCATCCTAATTTGCGTTTGCGCCTGAATGAAAACCTGCTGCGGTTCAGCGCCGGCGTCAATAACGCGAAAGCGCCGCGGCTCGGCCGCTGCCAACGCTGCGTATACCGCAGCGACACGGCGGAAAAATTCCAGGCTCTCCTGCTCCAGCCGGTCTTTGCTGTCGCCAAGGCGTGAGGCGGCCAGTTCTTCCCGCAAAGAGAGCAATAATGTGAGATCCGGGTAAACGCCCTTGACGGCAAAATCGTTCATGATGCGTAACTGCTCCTGGTTAAGTCCGCGCCCACCGCCCTGATAGGCGAGGGTAGAATCAATATAGCGGTCGCAAAGCACAATCTCGCCCCGCAGCAGCGCCGGGCGGATGATTTCCTCTACATGACGGGAGCGGTCGACCATAAAAAGCAGGGTCTCCGTCTGCGCGTCCAGGCTACCGAAACTGCTCTCAAGCAGCATTTTGCGGAAAGCCTGGCCAAATTCGCTGCCGCCCGGCTCCAATGTTGCCAGCACCGGATAGCCCTCGTCCGCCAGCCAATCCCGGACCATGCCCATGATCAGCGATTTGCCGCAACCGTCTATGCCTTCAAAAGTGATCAGTATACCCCGGCTCATACTTGCCTCCCAGATGATAATCGCTTTTATTTTCGCCGCGCGGGCCGGTTACTCCTGCCCGAGCATGCTGACAAGCTTCGCCTCACTTATTCTTTTTACCCCGCCGGGCTACCGATATTGCCAATAATCGCTTGCCGGCTCCGGCATGCCGCACCGTTTGCCGCGGCGCATGACAGCGCCGTGGCCGAACGCGGCAAAGGGGTATGCTAAGTCCGGCACGCCGGCTTTGCCGGTCATCTGCTCCCTGGAAAAAGCCGCCCCGGAAAAACGGAGCGGCTTGCAGCTAAACTACTCTCATATTGGGCCCGGCTATTTTTACGGCAGGCC
>JAAYYR010000128.1 GCA_012515255.1 Clostridia bacterium
TCTGCACTTCGATATGTTTGGGCTCAACGAGAAATTTTTCCATAAAAATATCGTCATTGCCGAAAGCCTTTTTAGCCTCACTTTTCACCAGCGCAAAAGAATCCTTCACTTCCTCTGCTTTCGTGCAAAGACGCATGCCGCGACCGCCTCCGCCGGCGGCCGCCTTAAGTATGACCGGCATGCCGAATTCAAGGGCTTTTTCCAAAGCCTCGTCGGCATCCTTCAGCGGCGCTTCCGACCCGGGGATCGTCGGCACGCCGCATTCTAGAGCCACTTTTTTTGCGACCAGTTTATCGCCCATTTTCGCCAGCACTGTAGAAGGCGGGCCAATAAATTTAATGCCTGCCGCCTCGCAGGCGCGGGCAAAATCCGCGTTTTCCGAAAGAAAGCCGTAACCGGGGTGAATAGCATCCACGCCGCGGCGCTTGGCCATATTGATAATAGCCGGGATATCAAGATAAGCGCCGAGCGGACTCTTGTTTTCACCTATCAGATACGCCTCGTCCGCTGTAATACGGAACAGGGCGTTAATGTCTTCATTAGAATAAATGGCCACGGTGTGTAAAGTCAAATCATGGCAAGCGCGGAAAACGCGGATCGCGATTTCGCCACGATTGGCAACCATAACCTTATTGAATTTCCTGTTTTGTACCACTTGAGCTGTTCCATCCTTTCCTGTTTAAAATGTGGATTCCGGGTGGCCTGACAAAAGTAGCCCACACAGGATACACCTATAGGGATACTTTTTTATTATAGCTGGTTTTAGATAATATTGCAATAAATTAATCGCAATTAAATATTATTAACGACTTTAGCCAAAATTAAGAAGGATTAAAAAAAATAATCGCTGAAGTGCGGCTAATATTTGCTTTTTTTAAAGTATGCGCAATGGATATTGCGAATATTTATGTATCGCTAATATGATATTCAACCAAAAGCCATAATGATAACTTAGCAAAAAAAGGCGGCCTCGTGGCCCGCCTTTTTTACTCATTCGTATTCCGGATACCGCCGCGGCTAATGGCCGGCGGCGGCCGCATAATTTTCTTCCGTCAATAAGTCTATCGCGCCTAATTCCTGACCAAGGCTATCCGTCAGCGTCAGGGAGCCGCCCCTTGGCGTCAGACGCCAGACTAAGCGCAAATCTTCTGCCGCCTCCGCGTCCATCAATACTATTAAATCTTTTGCCGCCAGCAAACTCACCCCGCCTTTACCCAGCGGATAATAGGCCAAAGCCTCTCCTTGGCAAGGCAGGTGGAACAGCATATGCCGCGAAGCTGCATGCTTTAGCAAAGAGAAGCTCTCACCATAACGGTCGGGGCTGTTCAATACCACTGAGATATACAAAGCCGCTCCATCCTCATAAGCGGCGGCCAGGCAAGGCCCGGCAGCGTCGGTGGTGCCGGTTTTGATGCCGACTATATGCGGATTCTGCCATAGCAATTTATTGGTATTTTGATACCTGCGGGCGCTTGCCCCCTCGCCCAAAGAAATATATTTACTCGCCACCACAGAGGCAAAAAATTCATTTTGCATCGCATAACGGCACAGGCGCGCCAGGTCGGCGGCACTCAGCAAATGCGTGCTGCAGGGCAAGCCATTTGTATTGTCCATACGCACGCTATAAGCGCCCAAGACAGCTGCTTTCATATTCATCCAATGCACAAAAAGCGGCTCGCTACCGGCAAGGATTTCAGCGACGGCATAGCAAGCGTCATTGCCGGAGTGGACTAATGCGCCTTTGAGTAAATCTGTGAGCGTAAGGCTCTCCCCTGCCCGTAGATGCAAACTGCTGTCACCAACGGCCGCCGCCCGCCGGCTGATTAGCCGCTGCTTTTCCAAATCCGCATTCATATCCAAAGCTAAGAGCGCGGTCA
>JAAYYR010000129.1 GCA_012515255.1 Clostridia bacterium
CCCGATCCCGGTGATTCTGACAAAAAAGGCTATCGAGGCCGGAGCTACAGAGCTGGCTGTTGAGGTGGATAATGCCGCTGCGGTGGAAAATGTCGGCAAATTTGCCGCGGCCCAGGGCTATAGCGTGGAAAAGGCGCAGATCGCCGGCGGCTTCCGCCTGACTTTGCGAAGTAGCGGCGCGCCGTCCGCCGCGGCGGCGGCAATTACGGAGGAGGCGCTCTCCTGCGTCTGCGGCGGCAATAACTGGGCGCTCTTTTTGACCCGCGACAGCATCGGCGTTGATAATGAGCTGGGCCTGTCTTTGGCTAAAATGATGCTCTACGCTCTCGCGGAGAGCGATGATTTGCCAAGCCAGATCCTGCTGATGAACGAGGGCGTGCGCCTGGCCGTCAATCATGAGGAGGCTGTCGGACATTTGCGGCATATGGCTGAGCGCGGTGTGGAGATCTTGGTCTGCGGCACCTGTCTTAATTATTATGGGCTGGACGAGCAGCTACAAACGGGCAGCGTCAGTAATATGTATGATATTTTGAGCCGCATCCAGGCCGCGGCCAAGGTTGTGACCATATGAGCGATTATGGCTTGATCATTTTCGAGTCTACCCATGACGCCATTCGCGCCCATAAATTGCTGCGTGAGGAGCGGCCGGTGGATTTAATCCCCACACCGCGGCGCTTTTCTACGAGCTGCGGCATATCACTGCGCTTTGCAGCGGCTGACCAGCCGCTGATCAAGGAGCTGATGCGGCGCCATCAGCTGCAGGGCGAATTGCATAGCCCGGATCATTAGCGCCGGGCGGCGGAAACCTTTATCCGACGCGTCCCCTGGGTGCGGCAAAGGCCGTGACAGGGGGCGCTTTTTTGGCGTTAAGCCAAGCGGCTGATACAACTTGCCAAAATCCTTGTCTATGGTATAATTATTAGTAATTATCGAATTTGCGACTATTTTCGGGACCGAGGCAGCATGCTATTTAATTCGCTTAATTTTTTGATATTTTTCCCCACAGTTACTTTGCTGTATTTTCTTTTGCCGTACAAACTCAGGTGGCTGCTGCTTTTAATCGCCAGCTGTGTTTTTTATATGGCCTTTATTCCCAAGTACATCCTGATCCTTGCTTTCACGATTACCATGGATTATGTCCTTGGCTTGCTGCTGGAGAAGAATCGGGGCAATAAAAAATATCTGCTGCTTAGTCTTATTTCCAATATCGGCGTCTTATTTGTGTTCAAATATTTTAATTTTTTTAATAGCAGCATCGCCGATATTGCCGCTTTTTTCAACTGGAATTACTCTTATGCCGCTTTGAGCCTGATTTTACCCATCGGCCTTTCTTTTCACACTTTCCAGAGCCTAAGCTATGTGATCGAGGTCTATCGCGGCAATCAGCAGGCCGAGCGCAATTTTGGCATTTTCGCCCTCTATGTGATGTTTTATCCGCAATTGGTGGCCGGCCCTATTGAGCGGCCGCAGAATCTGCTGCATCAGTTCTATGAGCGGCATCGCTTTGAGCTGCCACGGGTCAGCGAGGGCCTGCGGATGATGCTGTGGGGCCTGTTCAAGAAAGTGGTAATCGCCGACCGCCTGGCCATCCTTGTCAATCCTATCTATAATGACCCCGACGGCCATGGCGGCTTTGCGTTCCTGGTCGCCACCGTCTTTTTTGCCTTTCAAAT
This sequence comes from Clostridia bacterium, assembly GCA_012515255.1. GTDB lineage: Bacteria > Bacillota > Dehalobacteriia > UBA4068 > UBA4068 > HGM13862. The sequence goes on from JAAYYR010000129.1 coordinate 1,674, forward strand.
CTATTGTGATTTCTCCGGTTATAGCGATATCGCCCGCGGCGCGGCCAAGGTAATGGGCTTCCGCCTGATGCTCAACTTTGACCGCCCCTATTTCTCGCGCTCGATAGCCGAGTTCTGGAAGCGCTGGCATATCTCTCTTTCCAGCTGGTTCCGCGATTATGTTTACATACCCTTGGGCGGCAACCGGGTCAAAAGGAGCCGCTGGCATATGAATCTGCTCATCACTTTTTTGTTGAGCGGCCTCTGGCATGGCGCCAACTGGACTTTCGTCATTTGGGGCGGCCTAAACGGCGCTTATCTGGTGCTGTCGCTGCTTAGCCAAAACCTGCGGCATAAGCTGGTTCACGCTTTTGCGCTCGACCGCCTGCCGCGCCTGCATAGACTGCTGCAGGTCGCGATTACATTCGGCCTGATTTGCTTGGCCTGGGTCTTTTTCCGCGCCAATAGTTTTGCGGACGCCCTCTATATGATCCGCGCCATGTGCTGCGATCTCAACGCCGTCTCGTTCGCCGCCTTTATTGCCTTCGTGCGCGGCGCAAGCAGCTTCGGCATGTATAATCTGCTGCTGTCCCTGGCCTGTATCGTGCTGCTGCTGGGC
>JAAYYR010000130.1 GCA_012515255.1 Clostridia bacterium
GGCAAAGAAGCCGCGCTGATCTTCTCCACCGGCTTCCAGACCAATTTGGGTATTATCAGCGGCCTGGTCGATCGCCATGATTATATGATCAGCGATATTGAAAACCATGCCAGCATCTATGACGGCTGTAAGCTGAGCTATGGCGAGATGATCCGCTTCCGCCACAGCGATATGCGGGACCTGGAACGCCGCCTGGCCAAGCTGCCCCGCGAGGCGGGCAAGCTAATCATTACCGACGGCGTGTTCAGCATGAGCGGCGAAATCTGCCTGCTGCCGCAAATCGTCGAGCTAGCCCGGGAATATAATGCCGCCATCATGGTAGACGATGCTCATGCTTTTGGCGTGCTGGGCCGCGGCGGACGCGGCACGGCGGATTATTTTGGCCTCACCCAAGAGACGGATATCATCATGAGCACATTCAGCAAATCCTTAGCCAGCTTGGGCGGGTTTATGGCCGCGGATCGCTACATCGTTGATTATGTCAAGCATAATTCCCGGCCCTTTATTTTTTCCGCCTCGATCACGCCTGCCTGCTGCGCGGCTGCTCTTGCGGCTCTGCGCATCATCCGCCGCGAGCCGGAGCGGGTGGCGCGGCTGGCCGATCTGGCCTCCTATATGCGCCAGGGCTTGCAGGCCGCGGGGGCGCCTGTCAAAGAATCCGCCCATTTGACGCCGATCATCCCCTTTTATACCTATGAGCTGGAGGCCACCCTGCTCAAGGCCAGGCAGCTCTATGAAGCCGGCGTTTATCTTAATCCGGTGCTGCCGCCCGCCGTACCCGCCGGGCAATGCCTGTTGCGCACCAGCCTTATGGCGTCGCATACCTATGAGCTGCTCGACGAGGCCATCGGTATCATCGGCGAGGTGATCAAAGCATGAATGAGCAAGTCGTCGCTGTCACCGGCGCTTCCGGCGGTATCGGCTATGCCATAGCCGCGGCCTTCGCAGCCCGGGGCTGGCGGGTCTATGGCCTGAGCCGCCGCGACAGCGCGCCGCCCGGCGTCAATCATATCCCCACGGATTTGACGGATGAGGCAGCGGTCAAGGAGGCGTTCTCCCGCATCAAGGCCGAGGCCGGGCAATTGCATATCCTGATCAATAATGCCGGTAACGGCATTTCCGGCAGCGTGGAATTCACCCAGATCAACGATATGAAGGCTCAATTCGAGGTCAACTTTTTCGCGGCGGCGACCTGCGTCAAATACGCCTTGCCGCTGCTGCGGGATTCTCATGGCAAAATCCTTAATATCAGCTCCGTGGCCGCAGTCTATCCTATTCCCTTTCAGGCCTTTTATTCCGCTTCCAAGGCCGCGCTCAATGCGCTGACCTTGGCGCTGCGCAATGAAACGCGCGCCTTCCAAATCAGCGTCGGCGGCGTGATGCTGGGCGATGCCGAAACCGGCTTTACCGCCGCGCGCCGCAAGCAGGAGCTGGGCGATGATATCTACCGGGGCGCGATCCGCCGCTCCGTGGCGGTGATGGAAAAAGACGAGCAAAAGGGCATGAATCCGCGGCTGATCGGCGAGAAAATCTGCGCTTTATGCCTGCGGCGCGCGCTGCCGCCTCTGACTACGATCGGCGGCTCATACAAGCTGCTGGTTTTCCTCGGCCGCCTGCTGCCGCAAAGATTGATTTTCTTTCTCATCGGCAAAATGTATGTTAAAAGGCCATAAATCCGCCATAGCTGGCCAGTGCTGATGAGCTGCCGCCCATAAAAAATCTGCCGTAAAGCTTACGGCAGATTTTTATATACTCGCGCGGCGGGCAAGCCGGCTTAATCGATCAGCACCCTGAGCGGAGCTTCATTATTACCGCCGCTGATACGATACACCTCCCGGCAATGAGCGTACTCGATATCCACGATATACACGATACCGCTATCAAGATAATAATAGTTGTCGTTGATATAGACTAGGCGCTGAAAATACATATCCGAGCTATAATCCGGCTCCGCAGCCTCGGCAAAGCTGATAGCGGCAAAGCGGCTCCCGGTAATCTTCAGCAGCACCGCTCCACGCTGATAGCCAGCCTTATCCTCATGGATGGCCGCCGGGAACCCGTACATGCCCCGGCTGCTGTCAGCCATAAAGGCCTTATGATTATAGCTGGCCTCAGTCGAGGAATAGGCCTCGCCCAAAACGCGGCTATCCATTTCCAGCGGGTTCAGCGGGTCGGATACATTAAACAGCGTCAGCTTAATCCCGCTCTGACGGGTGCCGATAACGCTTTCCCTGCCGTTTTGATCCCGCACATAAATATCCTGGGTGGCATAGCCTATGCCTAGCATCAGATCATCTTTTAGCGGATGCAGATAATTGGAATAACCAGGTAGCTCGATAAAGCCCAGCATACGCGGATTGGCTGGATCAGAGAGGTCGA
>JAAYYR010000012.1 GCA_012515255.1 Clostridia bacterium
ATACAATTTTTATCGCAGTACGCGACGAGGATGATATTTACAATTTAGCGGAGCGTATCAAAAGTCTCATGGCCTAAAGCCTTAATAAAATAGCGCCAATTTCACAAGCCCATGCTTTGTCATGGGTTTGCGCGTCAAAGGTGATAAAATGCTTTACGAGCTCTATGCGGAAAATTTCGCCTTAATGGCGGAACTGCGCCTTAACCTCGGCGAGGGGATGAATGCCCTGACCGGCGAAACCGGCGCGGGCAAATCCCTGCTGATCGACGCCGTATCCCTGCTGATCGGCGGCCGCGGCAGCGACGCCTATATCCGCAGCGGTTGCGAGAAATGCCTGATCGAGGGTATCTTTATGCCGCCTTACCCCAAGGAGGCCGCTGAGCTGCTGCGCGCTTTAGATCTGGATCCCGAGGATAGCCTTATTCTTAGCCGGGAATTGGTGCGCGGCGGTAGAAGCCTGGCCCGCGTCAATGGGCGCGCCGTGAATTTGACCCGGCTGCGCGATCTTAGCCGCCTTCTGATCAATATTCACGGCCAACATGAACATATGCTGATCTTAGAAGACGCCCGCCAACTATTGCTGCTGGATAGCTTCGAGCCCGCTATCGAGCATTTGCTTGAGGATGTGGCCATAGCATATCAGGCCATGCTTGGAGCGGAGAGCCGGGTCGATGACTTTTTGCAAAACCAGGAATTGCGTTCAGAACGGATCGGGGAGCTAACATATATTGTTGATGAACTGGAGAAGGCTGATTTGCGCCCCGGTGAAGACGATGAACTGACCGTGGAATCGCAGCGGTTAGCCCATGGCGAGCGGCTGTATCAATTGGCAACGGACGGCCTGGGAAATATGAACTCCGGCGGCGCGGCTCTTGACAGCCTCAACGCTGCGCTCGCTTGTATCAAGTCAATCGTCGCGCTTGACGCGCAGGCGGAGGATTTATGCCGGCGGCAGGAGAATATATTTTATGAAGCGGAAGACTGGGCGCAGGAGCTTTCCGCCTACCGCGATCGGATCAATCTGGACCTTAACCACCAAAACGCGGTGGAGGGCAGGCTGGCGGCGCTGGGAAAGCTGAAAAAAAAATACCGGGCCACGATTGACGGCATGATCAATATCTTGACTGAGGCGAGGCAGGAATTAGCCGCCTTGGAGGAATTGTCCTTTTCCGCCGATAGTCTGTTCCAGGCACGGGAGCAAGCACAGGCATCTTATGCCGCCGCCGCGTCTAAGTTAAGCGACGCTCGCATAGCTGCTGCCGAGCGGCTGGGAGCCGCTATCACACGCGAATTACAGCTCCTGCTCATGCCGGCAGCACTGTTTCGCATCGACTTAGTAGCAAACTCGCCCTCGGGCAAAGGTAATGAGCATGCCCTGTTCATGATCCGCTCCAATATCGGCGAGCCTTTCCAGCCGGTGGCTAAGATAGCCAGCGGCGGCGAGCTGTCGCGCATCATGCTGGGAATCAAAGTTATTCTCTCCAAGCTGGATTCTGTGCCGACTCTGATTTTTGATGAAGTCGATTCCGGCCTTTCCGGCAAGGCGCTGGTTGCTGTAGCACAGCGAATCGCCATGGTCGGGGAAAGCGCTCAGGTACTAGTCGTGAGCCATAATGCCGTGATGGCGGCTGCCGCCGCGCGCCAAGTCCTCATCCAAAAGAGAGAGGCAGACGGACGAACTGTAGTTGCCGCGCATCAATTAGGCTATGAGGAGCGCGTAGAGGAATTAGCGCGGATGATCGCCGGCAATCAAGCGGGGGAGATCACCAGGCGGCAAGCACGCGATATGCTGGAGAAAATGAGCCAGCCCGGCTTATTCTAGACTTATTCAAGGACGCTAATTGAGGAGCCTGAAAATATGAAAGGCAAGTTCAGCCATTTTACCAGGTTTCATTTGATGCTTGAGCTTTTATGCCTCATTGTCACTGTATTCTTTACTATATATTTTGCCATACATTGGGGTTCGGTCAACAGCCCGGTACCCACGCATTTTAATG
>JAAYYR010000131.1 GCA_012515255.1 Clostridia bacterium
ATGACCGGGAACTGATACGTCTGGAATTAGCCTTGGAGGCTGCCGCCAAATTCGAAAAACCAATCATCGCCATGCTGCATTATCCCCCGCTCAGCGACCCCGCACATGGCGCCGGATTTAGCGAATTGCTCGCCCGCTACACGGTGCCTTATTGCGTATACGGCCATATTCACGGCCATAAAACCGCGGCTTTTGAAGGCGAATATCAAGGTACTCTTTTTTTCAACACTAGCGTGGACAGAATTGATTTTCGGCCTTTACTAATCGCTGAATCCGTCCTTTAATTGGCGGAAGTGTACCCGGCCGGAAACCTCGATTAAAATTTGCTAAAATCAGCCAATGCTCAGCTGACGATGCAGGAAAACCAAGCCCTAGGTGGAATTGTGATTTTAGGCTATTGCCAAGGAGGTTTGATCTATGCGCTTAGTTACAGCGGAAGAAATGCGCCTTGCCGATGAGGCGGCGATCAATGAATACGGTATTCCCGGCCTGCTGCTGATGGAAAACGCCGGACAGGCTGTAGTACGCCAGGCGGAAAAAATGCTGGGTACTTTATCCGGCAAAAAGGCGGCTATATTTTGCGGCGGCGGCAATAACGGCGGCGACGGCCTGGTGGTCGCGCGCCATCTATATAATCGTGGCTGTGAGGTCAGGCTGTACTTCCTCACCGACCCGGATGTTTTTCGCGGCGACGCTCTGACCAATTATACGATCATCGCCAATATGGGCATCTCCGGCTTCCAGCTTTATGAAGGCAACCGCCTCAATGTGGCGCGCATGGCGCTCTGGAGTTCGGATATTGCTATCGACGCTATTTTTGGCACCGGCCTGCGCGATAATGTGCAGGATACGGCTCTTGCCGTGATCAATATGCTTAATGAAAGCGATACGCCGGTTATCTCCTGCGATATTCCCTCCGGCCTATCCTCTACCACTGGCAAACCCCTGGGCGCGGCTGTCAAGGCCAAGGCCACGGTAACATTTGGCTTCTGCAAGCTGGGCCTGGCGCTACCGGCCTCACGACCTTATGTCGGCGAATTAGTTGTAGCTGATATCTCCCTGCCGCTGCAGGTGGAAGAAAACCTGGGGAGCAGGCGCGAATTGATCGATGAAGAATTCTGCCGCCGCTGGCTGCTGCCGCGCGAGGTAGACTCCTATAAGGGTGATTTTGGCCATGTAGGCGTCTTGGCAGGATCCTTGGAAATGCCGGGCGCCGCCATACTGGCGTCCAAGGGCGCGCTGAAAATGGGCGCCGGACGCCTGACCGCCGCTTTGCCCATGGCGATCCGCAATGCTTTTACCGCGCAACTGCCCGAGGCGATGCTTTTGGCCACCAGCGATAATGAAATCGGCGGCGTTGCTACGGATAATATCGAAACACTGGCCTCCTTCCCTGCCGATGCCAGGCTGATCGGCCCCGGTATGGGTCGCGATGAGCTGACCTTGCAAATGATCCGCGATTTTTTGCCCATGCTTACCGTACCGGCAGTCCTCGACGCCGACGCGCTTTTTGCCATCTGCGGTTATTTGCGCCTGCTGAAAAAATCGAACGTACCTTTGGTGATCACCCCGCATCCCGGCGAAATGGCCAAGCTGCTCGGCGTCAGTATTGCGGATGTGCAAGGCAACCGGGTCGCTGTGGCTGAAGGCTTTGCCAAGCAAACCGATGTGGTCGTTGTCTTGAAAGGCGCCGGCACGGTGATCGCCACCCCGGAAGGCCGCATATTCATCAATGATACCGGCAATCCGGGCATGGCCACCGGCGGCAGCGGCGATGTTCTAGCCGGCATGATCGCCACCCTGCTGGCGCAGGGCATGGTACCGGCGGTTGCTGCGGCTTGCGCCGTATGGGTACATGGCAGGGCCGGCGACCTGGCGATGGGCGAAGGCGGCATGGCGGGATTGCTGGCCGGCGATATCGTGGAAAAGGTGCCAAACGCTTTGAACTCGATTAACCGTTAGCATGCGGATGAGATAAACGGCGATCAGCCGCTTTGCGGAGGCAGTATGAAAAGAATAAGGCTTCCTTTGCGGGGAGCGTGGATAGAAATCGATCTTATGGCCCTGCGGCATAATTTTAACCGAATCCGTGAGCTAACGGGCGACCGGACGATGCAGATGCCGGTGATCAAAGCTGACGCTTACGGTCATGGCGCCGTGCGCTGCGCCAAGACATTGCTGCGATCCGGAGCCGGCCGGCTGGCGATTGCCACTTTGGAAGAGGGCGTTGCTTTGCGAAAAGCCGGGGTCGGCGTCCCCATACTATGTCTTGGTTACTTGCCGCCCCGGCAATATGAGGCGGCGCTTGTTTTTGATTTAACCCTCACAGTTTATCATTATCAGCAGGCGGAAAAAATATCCGCCGCTGCCGCGCAACTGGGCAAAACTGCTCTAGTGCATATCAAAGTGGATAGCGGGTTTACCCGGCTCGGCTTCGACGTCAGCGAAGAATCGGCGCTACAGGTTGCTCGCATTAAGGCTTTACCCGGCATTCAGCTGGAAGGGGTTTATAGTCATTTTGCCGCCGCCGATAGCCGGGAAAAAGAATTCAGCCACCATCAAAATACTGAGTTCAACCGCTTTCTTGCGCTATGCCGGGAGCAGGGGGTGACTTTTCCCATCCGCCATATCGCCAATTCAGCCGCCATGCTGGAATTGCCTGAATACCGCTATGAGCTATGCCGCCCCGGCATCCTGCTTTACGGCTGCCAGCCGGCTGATGATATGACGCCTCTATCCGGCTTGCGCCCTGTGATGTCCGTGCGGGCGGAAATCGCGCGCCTGATGCGGATTAGCCCCGGCACAGCCGTAGGCTATGGCTGCACCTGGGTTGCGACGCGCGATTCAGTTATTGCCACCTTGCCGCTGGGTTATGCCGACGGCATTTCCAGGCTGCTGGCGCGCCAGGGCTCTGTGCTGGTGCATGGCCAACGCGCGCCGATCGTAGGCCGCATCTGTATGGATCAGTTTATGATCGACGTTACCGATATTCAAAGCGCCGAACCGCTACAGGAGGGCGATATCGCGACGATCATGGGCGAGGATAAAGGCGGCGCTATCCGCGCCGAGGAACTGGCGGAGCGCATGGGTACGATCAATTATGAGATCCTCTGCATGCTGGGCAACCGCTTGCCGCGGGTCTATCTATCAAAAAATGCTCCATTCACCATAAGCTAAAGCTGATAATTCGCCGCTTGAGGGCCAAAAGAAAGGAACAGCAAAATGAAAATTATCATCGGCTGCGACCACGCAGCCTACGAAGCCAAAGAACTGGCCAAGCAATACCTATTGCAAAAGGG
>JAAYYR010000132.1 GCA_012515255.1 Clostridia bacterium
AGATATGGGCCGACATAAGGAATCAGCTCGGCGATGCCCATAAAAACGCCGAGCAGCAGCGCATAATCAAGACCGACGATATAATAAAACACTGCCGACATGATGCTGATGATCAAAGAAATCAGCAGATAGCCGCTGATAAATTGGCGCAGCAAATGATCGAGTTCCCGCATTAAGCGCAGGAATTCGATGCGCCGCAGCGGCGCGATCAAGGACATGATACGCGCCAGGATATTTTTTTTATCGCGTAAAAAATAATAACTTAAAAATGGCGATAAAACGAAAAATACCAGCAATTTAGGCAAGGTCATTACTTTAGCGGCCAGCGTATCGCCGTATCCGGTCAGCCGCTTCTCTAGGCTTTGGGCAATATCCTTACCAAAACCCTGAAGCATATCGGCGGTACCGCCAGTTTCATTGCCGGGCAATATCTGGTTTCCCGCCGCCTTTAGCTGATCAAATAATTGCGGTAAATAGGCAAAGAGATTTTGCAATTGCTCGATGATGATCGGCGCCGTGAACATGACGAGGCAATAGATGCCCAAAAAGACATATACATAAAAAATAATCAATGACACGATCAATGGTATGCCTAGCCGCCCGGTGCGCTTTAGCCAGGGATTAACCACATAGGCCAGCACAATGGCGACAAAAAAAGGCGCGATAATCGGCCACACTGCCCGGGCAAAAATTATAGCAATAATCAGGAAAGCGGCGCTCACGCTATAGCGCAGCCATTTTTTTTTATCTGCTATGTGCATGCGATCCGCCCTCCACTGAAGCCGCGGCATGTTTCCCGCCCTTGGCCCGGCTTATGTAGGACGGCTTGCCTGCCGCGCGGCAAGACCGCCCCATCCTCTTTATACAAGCTTGTCGGCCAGCGCCTCGCCGGCGGAGCTAATGAAATCACCGGCTTCGCGGCTGCCGCGGCTCGCCATCCGCGCCGCTTTGGTACGGATTTTCTTCATCGATATATGGGAATTCTTAGCCATATTCAAACCCATATATACTCCCGCCGCCCCCATTAAGGTGCCCGCAATTAACCAACGATAACCGTTTTGCATCAAATTCACCCCCTTTATAATTCATCCCACGGTATAGTTTGTCTGCCCGCTCTAATATCATGCAAAAGGCCTTGAGATATTTCTACCGCGTTAATCTGCTCTTTATCCAGCAATATATCAGTCACATAGCCCCGCTTGGTGCTAAGCTGATCAATTTTCAAGGCCTGAGGCGGGTTTTTTTTATTTTTGCGCAAACGGTGCAAACTGCCTTTGCCGGCGACGACCAAGCCAATCAGATCCAGATTGATCACTTCTGCGGCCGGCAAATAGCCGCCGGTGGAAATCACACCCGGCATGGTAACCATATAACCAAGTATTTTGCCGCTTTGCTGATCCGCGTGCAAGCTGTCGACGACGCCCAAAACCGCGCCGCTTTGATCCAAAACCCGCAATCCATGCAATTGCTTGCCGCTGATCATTTTTTCACCCCGATTTAGAAAACAACTATATTTATCTTTTCCAAATAGGGCAAAAAAATAGCCGGCCTTTAGAGAATCCGGCCAGCCAATTTTTAACGCAAAAGAAATTTTATTAATAAAAGCCCAGTTAGATAAGATATCCTCCGCCGAGCAGCAAGTCCCCGTCATAGAATACGGCCGATTGCCCCGGAGCGATTGCCCAGACGGGCCGCTCAAAACGGATCAGCGCTTCCGCGGTGTTTTGTGCATCCGGGATGATAGAGGCCGGCGTCGGCTGCGCCTGGTAGCGTATCTGCACCAGAGCGTCAAGCGGTTGGTTAAGCTGGTCGAAAGGCAAAAAATTGAGCTTCGTGACGCGGGCCGTGTCTTTGAGTAGATCAGTGTACCGCCCCACCACAAGCCGGTTATGGTCTATATCCAAGGCCAGCACATAAGCTGGATAGCCCAAGCTAAGCGATAGGCCCCGTCTTTGGCCGACCGTGTAATTGAACAGCCCCTGATGGCGGCCTAAAACCCGGCCCCACGCATCGACGATATCCCCCGGCCGGCTCTCTGCTCCCGCATAGCGGATCGCTTGCTCGCGGTAATCGTCGCCGCTAATAAAGCAGATATCAAAGCTGTCTTTTTGCCGGGATGAGGCTAAGCCTACCTCCGCCGCTAGCTCGCGTACCTCCCGCTTGCTCATTTCCCCCAGAGGGAAAAGGCAGCGGCTGAGCAGTTCCTGATTCAGCCGGTACAAGAAATAAGACTGGTCCTTCCCAACGTCAATGGCGCGGCGCAACAAATAACGCCCGTCTTGCTCGTAAATCCGCACATAATGGCCGGTGGCGATTTTTGCCGCTCCCAGTTTCACGGCCAGATCGTAAATCAAAGGGAATTTTACCTGATAATTGCAATCGACACAGGGATTAGGCGTCCGCCCCATCAGATATGCCGCCGCAAAAGGCTGTATCGTCCGCTGCTCGAAAATATCCCGCGCCTTGATCACTTGATGCTCGATCCCCAGCTCGCGGCAAATCAGCGCCGCTTGTTCGGGTGCTTGCCCATAACCGGTATCAATGGTGGCGCCGATTACCTGATAACCCTTTTGCAGTAACAAAAAAGCGGCAACGGAACTGTCCACGCCGCCGCTCATCGCCACGATAACCTGATTATTCTTAGCTGTGAGACTGCTCATACTCATCTATGGCTTTTCTTAAGGCGTCCGCCGCCAACACCGAGCAATGTATTTTCATTTCCGGCAGCCCTCCCAACGCTTCGACAATATCGTCGTTGGTGATTTGTTTTGCTTCCTCCAGCGTTTTTCCCTTCGCCATCGTGGTCAGCATACTTGAGGAGGCGATCGCCGCAGCGCAACCGAAAGTTTTGAATCTGATGTCCTGAATAATATTATCTTCTACATCTAAATAAATAAAAGTGGTGTCGCCGCAATCCGGGCTGCTCACCTCGCCTACTACGGCCGAGTTGCCTAACTCGCCGATATTGCGCGGATTATTAAAATGGTCGATCACCGTTTTATTATACATAATATGCGGACCCCTATCAAAAAAGGAAAGTATTTCCTGCTTGAGGCTATGTCATACTAACATCGTTGGTGTTACTTGTCAAGCTTCTTTTTCTTGATGCGCAATTTTGTCAGCCATTCATGGACTCTGGCCTCTCTGCCGTTGGTAGTGGGATGATAATATAATTTATCTTCAAATTCCCGCGGCATATATTGCTGCTTTACATAGTGTCCCTCATAATCATGCGGATATTTGTAGCCTTTGCCATGGCCAAGTTGTTTGGCGCCCCGATAACTGGTATCGCGCAGATGGATCGGCACGCCGGAGAAGGGCTTATCGTAGAGATCGCCGATCGCCGCGTCGATGCCCAGATACGCCGCATTGGATTTGGGCGCTGTCGCCACATAGACCGCTGCTTCGGCCAAGGCGATGCGAGCCTCGGGCCAGCCCACATAATGCACTGCCTCCGCCGCCGAGACTGCCAGCGTCAGGGCAAAAGGATCGGCCAGCCCCACATCCTCGGCAGCGCAGATAATGATGCGTCGGGCGATAAACTCCGGCGCCTCCCCGGCTTCAGTCATCCGCGCCAACCAATGCAGGGTGGCGTCCGGGTCGGAGCCGCGCATACTCTTGATAAAGGCGGAGATCACATCATAGTGACAGTCGCCTTTTTTATCATAGCTAACATTGCGGCGCTGTATGCTTTCCTCGGCAATCGCCAGATCAATATGGCGGCTTCCCTGCTCATCGGGCGGCGTGGTCATGGCGGCCAGCTCCAGCGCATTATAGGCCGAGCGGATATCGCCGCCGCATACGGAAGCCCAATGCAGCAGCGCCGCCTCGTCTACGCGCAGCCGATAGTCGGCCAGGCCGCGCGCGTCGCCGATGGCCCGGCGCAAAAGCAACAGAACAGCATCTTCGCTTAGCGGTTGCAAGCGGAAAATGCGCGAGCGGGAAAGCAGCGCGGCATTGACTTCAAAAAACGGATTCTCCGTGGTCGCGCCAATCAGGGTCACAGTTCCGTCCTCCACCGCGGGCAGCAAAGCGTCCTGCTGGGTCTTATTGAAGCGGTGGATTTCGTCAATGAAAATCACCGTGCGGCGATTATAAAATTTCCATTCGTCTTTGGCGAAGCTGATGATCTCACGGATATCGCTAATGCCGGAGCTGACTGCGGAGAGGGTGCGGAAATTACGTCCCGTGGTCTGGGCCACGATCTCCGCAAGCGTTGTCTTGCCGCTGCCGGGCGGTCCCCAAAAAATCACCGAAGTTAGCTGATCCGCCTCGATAGCACGGCGCAACAGCCGGCCCGGGCCAACGATTTCCTCCTGACCGACGAATTCGTCCAGACCGGTCGGCCGCATCCGCGCGGCGAGCGGCCGGGCTTGATTCATCTCTTG
>JAAYYR010000133.1 GCA_012515255.1 Clostridia bacterium
AAACCATTTTCTTGGGAGGCCGGGTAATGGATAAAAATATCGTAACGATTAAAGGGACAGCGGATGCTCTGGTTTTTTCTTTTGATACCGAGCAGGCCGGCTTTGGGCAGATTTGCGCCGCTTTGGAAGAAAAGCTTTTGCACAGCGGCGACTTTTTCATCAATGCCGAATATATCATCGACCAGCCTGCCGGCTTCTCCGGTGAAGAGCTGGCGATCATCGAGGGCATTTTAAAGAAATATCATATCCGCAAGGGACGCCTCGCGCCGCATTTGGTGGACAGCGATGAACGCTCCGAGATGATTTACCAGACGGCGGGCGGCAACAGCCTGCTCGTGACCCGCGGCATTCGCAGCGGCCAGAAGCTGGCTGTACGCGGTAACGCGGTAGTGATGGGCGATATCAATCCCGGCGGCGAGGTAGTGGCGACAGGCAATGTTGTAGTTATGGGCAGCTGCCGCGGCGTGCTGCATGCCGGTGCCGAGGGCGATGAGAACTGCTATATCCTCGTCTACAAGATGCAGGCGCAGCAATTGCGCATCGCCGAATATGTGGCGACAGTGCCGGAGGATGCGGGCGCCAGTCCGCTGAAGCTTGCGGTAGTGCAGGATAGTAGCATCGTGCTGACGGATTATGTGCCTGCACAGTTCAAGGAATCATCCGCCGAGGTAGCCGAGGAGGCTTAGCACTTGACTATTTTAACACCGATCATGCGCCAATATCAAGCGGTCAAGGAGCAATACAGCGATTGTTTGCTCTTTTTCCGTCTTGGCGATTTCTATGAAATGTTCGCGGATGACGCTTTGCTCGCCTCGCGGGAATTGAATATCGTTTTGACCGCCCGCGACGGCGGCGGCAATACCAAGATACCCATGTGCGGCGTGCCGCATCATGCCGCCGCCAATTATATTGCTCGCTTGATCGAAAAAGGCCATAAGGTTGCGATTTGCGAGCAGATGGAAGACCCAAAGACAGTCAAGGGACTGGTTAGGCGCGAGGTCGTGCGGGTGATCACGCCCGGCACCGTGCTTGAGGATATCATGCTTGAGGATAAGGCCAATAATTATCTCGCGGCCTGTTGGCTCGAGCGTAAAAACAAGGCGGAATTCGCCTTTGGACTGGCCCACACTGATATTTCTACCGGTAAATTTTTTGCCACAGAGATTAGCGGCGGCGATATTCGGGACAAGCTGGCCGATGAAATCGCCCGCATCTCTCCCGCGGAATTGCTGCTGCCGGAGGAATTGGCGCAGGATGAACTATTTCGCCTGCGCCTGCTTGATCGTTGCGTCGGCTGCCTCACACCTGTCGCGGATATCAATTATGTGCGCCGTAATTTCGCGGAAGTGCTGCAAATCCACTTTGGCGTGGCGCATCTATCCGGGCTGGGACTGGACGAGCATCCCGCGGCGGCCCTCGCCGCTGCCATGATCATCGATTTTCTTTTGCAGACGCAAAAACGCTCCCTGCAATACATAGATCAGATCAATTTCTATAGCAGCGGCGAGTATGTGCTGCTTGACGCCGCGACCCGGCGTAATCTGGAGTTGACCGCCACAATGCGCGGCGGCAAGCGCAAGGGTTCGCTGTTATGGGTGATAGACGATACCCAAACCGCGATGGGCGGCCGCGCCCTACGCGAATGGCTGGATAACCCCTTGCTGGAGCAAAAGGCGGTGGGCTTGCGCCTGGACGCTGTAGAGGAGCTGACATTAAATCCGCCGCTGCTTTTCGAGCTGCGGGAACTGCTCAAAAGCCTCCACGATATTCCGCGGCTGATCACCAAGGTATGCTTTGGCAACGCGGGTCCGCGCGATCTGCTGGCCTTGAAAAGCTCGCTGCAAGTGCAGCCGCGTATCTTCGCGCTGCTCGGCCGCTGTAAAACGCCGCTGATGCAGGCCATGCTCGATCACCTTGACTTGCTGGAAGACGTCGCCGGCCTCATCGAAGCCGCTCTCGCCGAGGACGCTCCTCTTTCTCTTCGCGAAAGCGGTATCATCAAAAAAGGCTATGCGGCCGAGGTGGACGAATTGCGGGGCATTTCCAGCTCAGCGCGGCAAATGTTGCTGGAGCTGGAGGCTAGAGAGCGGTCGCGCACTGGCATCCGTAACTTGAAAGTCGGCTATAATAAAGTATTCGGTTACTATATCGAGATCAGCAAAAGCCGCATCGAGGAAGCACCCGCCGACTATATCCGCAAGCAAACTTTAGTCAACGCGGAACGTTTTATTACCGAGGAGCTAAAAGAGCTGGAGCATAAAATTCTCACGGCGGGAGAGAAGCTGGCCGCATTGGAATCGCGTATCTTTACGGAGATTCGGGAAAAAACCGCGGCCACGGCGCCGCGCGTCAACCGTACGGCGGAAATCTGCGCCCATCTCGATGCTCTGCAATCTCTGGCTTCGGTGGCGCTCGCTAATAATTACTGCAAGCCCCAGGTGGACGATGGCAGCAAAATTATTATCAGCGATGGGCGCCATCCGGTAATCGAGAAAATCATCGGCCCGGAAAACTATATCCCCAATGATACCTATCTTGATCATAAGAGCCAGCGTATGATGCTGATTACCGGCCCGAATATGACAGGCAAAAGTACATATATGCGCCAGGTGGCGCTGATTGCGCTGCTTGCGCATATCGGCAGCTTTGTGCCTGCTGCCGCCGCGCAGATTGGCTATATCGACCGCATCTTCACCCGTGTCGGCGCTTCCGACGATTTGGGCGGCGGGCAAAGCACCTTTATGGTGGAGATGACCGAGACCGCCAATATCCTGCGCCATGCCGGCAGCAGCAGCCTGATTATCCTTGATGAGATCGGCCGCGGCACCTCCACTTATGACGGTCTTTCTATTGCCTGGGCTGTGGCGGAGCATATTATCGGCGACAGCTGCGGCGCAAAAACCCTGTTCGCGACCCATTATCATGAGCTGACCCTGCTCGCGGATAATTTCCCCCTAATCAAAAATTACTCAATTTCCGTCAAGGAAAAGGGGCATGATATTGTCTTTTTGCGCAAGATCGTCGAGGGCGCTGCCGACCGCAGCTATGGCATCCAAGTGGCGCGCCTGGCCGGGTTGCCCAAGGAAGTGATTCGCCGCGCCCGCGAGATTATGGCGGAGCTGGAGGCGGAAAAACATCTGCAGACTAAGCTTGAGCGCCAGGAACAGATTAGTTTCCGCGATATTTTGCTTGGTGATCAGCCGTTACGTGAGGGCGAGGAGATTATCCGCGCCATCCGCGAAATGGATCTTGATTCGGTCAGCCCCTTGGACGCTTTACTGCAAATCAATGAATGGAAGAAAGCGCTGAAAGATGAATAAGCCGCCCGCCCTTAACCGCATCCACATTTTAGATCGGCATACCGCAAATCAGATTGCCGCCGGCGAAGTGGTCGAGCGGCCTTTTTCCGTAGTTAAGGAGCTCGTAGAAAACGCTATTGATGCGGGAGCAACTATGATCTCGGTGGCCATTGCCGACGCCGGCCTGGAAAAAATTCAGGTCAGCGATAATGGCTGCGGTATGAGCGCCGAGGAAATGCGCCTGGCCGTATTGCGCCATGCCACAAGCAAGATTAATAACATCTCGGATTTGGATAGCCTCAGCACGCTTGGTTTTCGCGGGGAGGCTTTGCCCTCGATAGCCGCGGTTAGCTATCTGACGATTATATCAAAGCAAACGGGGGAGCAGCATGGCTATAGCATGACCGTGCGCGCCGGGCAGGCGATTATGCCCACGGAGGCCGCCGCTAAGACCGGCACTACCGTGACTGTGGAGCGGCTGTTCCACAATACGCCGGCGCGGCGTAAATTTATGAAATCACCGCGCACCGAGCTGGGGCTGATCAGTGATTTGATCGCCAAATATATCGTCGCTTACCCGGGTATTTCCTTCCGCCTGCAAAACGGCGCTCATACCATCTACCACAGCGCGGGGCAGGGTAATCCTGAGCATGCCCTGTTTGAAGCCTTCGGCCGGCAGGTAGCAGAGCAGATGCTGCCTTTTGTCAGGGGCTTTATTTCGCTGCCCACGCTCAGCCGCCCCAATCGCCAGAGCTACCACTTTTTCATCAATGGCCGCCCTGCGCGCAGCCGCGAGCTGGCCCGGGCCGTGGACGACGCTTATGCCGGTTTTTTACCGCAGCGCCGCTATCCGATCATCTTCATTGAGCTTGAACTGCCGCCGGATAGCATCGACGTCAATGTCCACCCGGGCAAGCTGGAAGTAAAGTTCCGCGACTTTGCGCCGTTGCGCCAAGAGCTAATCGCCGAGATTCAAGCGACGCTTGCCGCGAGCCTGGGCCGCGCGCCTTCGCTTTTACCTGAGCGCCAGGACGACCGGCCTGTTACGCAAGACGCCGGTTCTTATGAACAGCAGCCGGAGCAGGGGAGCGCGGCGATCTTGCGCGAGCCAAGCGCCGAGCTGGGACATGAGATATACCAGGTGCTATATGCCGCCGCCAATTCGCATTCCTTAAATCACCTTACATCTGCCGCGAATCAGGGCGGAGGCCTACCGGGCGAGCAGCGGCCGCTTTTGACGCAGCCGCAATTTTTTGGCGGGACGGATACGGATGATTCAAGCGAGCGGCTGCGTTTTGCCTCTTTGACGCCGCTCGGTCAATTCGCCGGCTCCTTTCTCATTTGCAGCAGCGGCGAGCAATTGTATATTATAGACCAACACGCGGCAGCGGAACGGGTTCTATACGAAAAAATTGCCGCGCGGGCCGCTCGGGAGCCGAGCCATAGCGCCCAGCTCGCCGTACCTGTTGCGGTTGAGCTAAGCATCCTTGAGAGCGCTCAGCTTACCGAGAGCATACTCGAGCTGCGGGAAGCCGGGTTTATCATCGAGCATTTCGGGGACAATAGCTTTGTTATCCGCGGATTGCCTTTATGGTATGAAGGTGATGACGCGGAGCAGTTGTTGCGCCTGTTTCTTGAGGAGACGGAAGGCGGCACGCTTAATACGCTGCGCCTGCGCCGGGAGAAATTATTCAGCGCTGCCTGCCGCCAGGCGATTAAGGCCAACCGCTACCTTACGCCCACTGATATCAGTGCTTTGCTCTTGGAACTGGATCAATGCGACAATCCCTTGACCTGCCCGCATGGGCGGCCATTAATGCTTCGGATCAGCCGCGCCGAAATCTATAAACGCTTTCTGCGCGGCAGCATATAATATACCAAGGATAAGCTACAAGCTATGAGAGACCGGCTTGCCCCAAAAATTATTATTATTCTCGGCCCCACTGCCACCGGTAAATCGGAACTGGCAATCAGTATCGCCCCCCGGTGCAACTGCGAAATTATTTCCGCGGACTCAATGCAGGTATACCGGGGCATGGATATCGGCAGCGCCAAAGTGAGCGCTGCGCAGCGTAGCCTCGTACCGCATCATTTGATCGATATCCGCGAGCCGGAGCAGCCCTTTAGCGTGGCGGAATTCCGCAAGCTGGCGGGAGAGGCTATCGGCGATATCATCGGCAGGGGACATTTGCCTTTGATTTGCGGCGGCAGCGGGCTATATCTTAATTCTTTGATTGCGCCTTATAATTTTAGTGCGGATTCAGCTGCGGATGCGCGGATTCGAGAGCGGCTTAGCGCGGAATTCGCCGTGGATGGCGGCGCCGCGATGCATACGCGCCTTGCCGCTGTTGACCCGCAGGCCGCGGCCAAAATCAGCGTCAATGATTCCCGGCGGCTGATTCGGGCGCTGGAAGTCTATGAAAGCACCGGCCGCCCTATCAGCGAATTGCGCAAGAGTAGCGAGGCGCCGCCCTGGCGGCCGCTGATCATCGGCCTCGTCGCCGAAAGACAGATTTTGTATCGCCGCATTGAGCAGCGCGTAGATGCAATGCTGGCGCAGGGGCTTGTTGCCGAAGTAGAGAGCCTGCTGGCGCGCGGCGTCCCGCGCGACGCAATATCGATGCAGGGCTTGGGTTATAAACAAATTGCCGCCCATCTGGCCGGTGAGATCAGCCTTATGCAAGCGGTGGATTTAATCAAGCGGGATACCCGTCGTTTTGCCAAAAGACAGATTACCTGGTTTAATCGGGACACCCGCATATGCTGGTTTACTATTGACCAATATCTTGAGGAGGGAGAGTTGGTAGACGCGGTTTCTTTCCGGATTGCCCATATGCTAGAGGAGGCATGAGTATGAAGCAACCTGGCTTGCAGGAGGCGTACCTCAATGCGATGCGCAAGGAAAAGATACCCGCCACTTTTTTTCTCGTCAATGGATTTCAGATGAAAGGCATCGTTCAGGCGTTTGACAGTTTTACCATCATTATCGAAAGCGGCAAAGACCAGGATATGATTTTCAAGCATGCGATCAGCACGATCATCCCGGTGACGCCGCTCAGGCTCAGCGATCTAGCGGTAGCGGAGGAATAGCAGCCCCCCGCGCCACAATAGCCAAAAAGCAGATTTCCCCATGGGAATCTGCTTTTTACATTGTTAACCAAGCGGGATTGAGTTGCTATTTGCCACTAAATATAGTAATATATAGATGTTTTTGGTATATATGCTGATGGCAGCTAAGCCGGCGGGGGATATGGAGCAAGCAATTCGGGCGGCAAGAAAAATAATGAATGACTATGCGCCGCAGGCGGAGATGATCGCGGAGCATAATTTGACGCGGATTCTTAAGGCCTTTCGCGCGGAGCGTGTTTCCACGCAATGCTTCTGCGCCACCACCGGTTATGGCTATAATGACATGGGCCGCGATAAACTGGAGCAA
>JAAYYR010000134.1 GCA_012515255.1 Clostridia bacterium
GAGCTAATGGTGGGGGAAGCGCTGCTGACAGAACCGCTCTGTCCCTGGGACAGGGCCTGTTCGGCGAAAGCGACCATCTTCCTGGTCATGTTACCGCCGACATAGCCATTCTGGCGGGAAGAAAGCTGACCTTTGTCGATCGAATCATAGTTGGAGATGCCGAGCTCGCTGGCGACTTCCATTTTGAAATTATTCAGGGCGCCGGAAGCGGCAGGCACGGCCGGAGCATTGTTGTTTCTACTCATTGTTGTTTCACCTCCTTTGCTCTTGTTGATAGTATTTTTGTCCAAAAGAAATCATATATCCATGCAATTTTTGGGAAGCCATGCATTGCGAATTTCCTAAATTACCGAAGCGGACATACTAATAGCAAACAATCTCGCTTGGGGCGGCGCTGAAATCATAAACAAAATTTAATATTTGAAATAATTTAACGAGCAGGTCTGACGCCTTATAGCGGCCTGGAGCCGGCGGCCATGGCGAGAGGAAAAAGCGGCCATACCTTAGAATAGTATAGACCAAACGACAAAAAGCGAGTTTGGCAATTTTCGTTAAAATGCATAACCCCATCTATCAGAGCAGCCGCCAAGCAAAAGACAAAGCAAGCGGCAATGAAAGTCAGCGAGGGCAAATCAATGGATAATCGGCACATATTCGCCCATATCGACCACACTTTACTCAAAGCAAAGGCCGGCTGGGATGAGATAGAGCTTTTATGCCGCGAAGCTTTATGCTATGGCGCGGCCTCGGTCTGCATACCGCCCGCTTATGTGGCGCAGGCGCGCGCGGCATTCGCGCCTTTGACCATTTGCACAGTGATCGGTTTTCCGCTCGGTTACGCCACCACCGGGAGCAAGGTCTTTGAGGCGCAGGACGCTATTGCCCGCGGCGCTGACGAGCTGGATATGGTGATTAATCTTAGCTATATTGAAAACCGCGATTTTGAAGCGGCAATGGCAGAGATCTCGCGGGTAAAGCAGGCCGTAGGCAGCCATATTCTCAAAGTGATCATTGAAACTTGTTATTTGAACGATGAGGAAAAATATGCTATCTGCGAGCTTTTCCCCGCCACGGGAGCCGACTTCCTCAAAACCTCGACCGGTTTTGGCAGCGCGGGCGCACAGCTTGAGGATGTGCGCCTGTTCCGCAGACTGTTGCCGCAGAGCGTGCGCATCAAAGCGGCGGGCGGCATTCGCGGCAAAGAAGCAATGGAGGCTTTTCTCTCCGCCGGAGCGGCGCGGCTGGGCTGCTCAGGCGGTGTTGGCGCCTTGTTCGCGGATTAAGCCAATAAGGCGGAAAGGAGCGGCAATGGAACAAAATCACATCAAAAAATTGATCGAATCGGCTTTCAGCGTGCGCGGTCTAGCTTATGCGCCCTATTCCGGCTTTAGCGTCGGCGCTGCTTTGCTCGCCGCGGACGGCCGTGTCTTTTGCGGCTGCAATATCGAAAACGCCGCTTTCAGCCCCAGCATCTGCGCTGAGCGGGCAGCGATAAGCCAGGCAATTTCCGCGGGCTGCCGCGAATTTGCGGCTGTGGCTGTTTGCGGCGGACCAATGGAGCGCGGCGCGGGCGAGATTGATTATTGCTATCCCTGCGGCCTGTGTCGCCAGGTGCTGATGGAATTTTGCCCGCCTGAGCTGCCGGTTTATGTGGCCCGCTCCGCGGGGGATTATCGCCGTCATCGGCTTGTTGATCTGTTGCCGCATGCTTTTTCCGCCGCCGATTTATCCGGGGGCGGCGTCGGGGGCTGTGGCTGTTGATTTTTATTATCCCGAAAGCGGAGCTTGAAAAATGGCCGCGAATGTATTATAATTACCAATTGCCGTTATTAGCCAAGTGATCACTGGAGGTAGCAAATGCCGGAAAAAGATACTCTGATGGGCCAAAGAAAAAAATTGATCAGCGCAGCGGTGATAGCTGCTTTGCATAGCGCCCGCGACACGGGTGAGCTGGATTTTGACCAAGTCAAGGATTTTTTGGTCGAGCGTCCGCGCGAGGAAGCGCATGGTGATTTTGCCGTGAACGCCGCCATGCTGATGGCAAAAATCTGCGGC
The DNA here is from genome assembly GCA_012515255.1 of Clostridia bacterium. Taxonomy (GTDB): domain Bacteria; phylum Bacillota; class Dehalobacteriia; order UBA4068; family UBA4068; genus HGM13862. The sequence continues at coordinate 2,056 of JAAYYR010000134.1, forward strand.
AAACCGCCGCGGGAGATTGCGCGCATCATCAGCGAACGCCTTGATTTGGCCGGTAATGGCATCGCCGCCGTAGAGATCGCCGGGCCGGGTTTTCTTAATTTTCGCATGCGCGAGGGCTGGCTGGGCGAAGCCCTGACGGAGATTCTCGCGGCCGGGGCGGATTTTGGCCGCTGCAATGTGGGCGACGGCGAGCGTATCCAGGTAGAGTTCGTTTCCGCCAATCCAACAGGCGAGCTGCATATGGGCAATGCCCGCGGCGCCGCGATCGGCGATTCCCTGGCGTCTATTCTCGATTTTGCCGGTTTCCGGGTGGAGCGGGAATTTTATATCAATGACGCCGGCAATCAAATTGAAAAATTTGCCAATACCTTGAACGCGCTTTATTTGATGGAGCTGGGTCAGGAAGCGCAATTCCCCGAAGACGGCTATCATGGCCAGGATTTGCCCAAGCTAATCCAAAAACTGGTCGGCGAGGTGGGCGATAAATATTTGCGGGTGGAAGAAAGCCTGCGCAAGGAGTATCTCGCCGGTTATGCCTTGAAAAATAAGCTGGCGGATATCCGCGACGCCCTGGAAAATTTCGGCGTCAAGTATGATGTGTGGTTTTCCGAGCGCAGCCTTCATGATAGCGGCGCTGTGATGGACGTGCTCAAAGAGCTGGAGGAGCGGGGTTGGCTGCTGAAAATCGACGACGCGATCTGGCTCGACTGCCAGCGCTTCGGCGAGGAGAAGCCAGAGGTTTTGGTGCGCGGCAACGGCATTCCGACTTATTTCGCGGCGGATATAGCTTATCATAAGAATAAATTTGCCCGCGGCTTCCGTACGCTGATCGATATCTGGGGGGCTGACCATCATGGCCATGTGGCGCGCATGCAAGGCGCGATGGAGGCCCTGGGCTATGACCGCGACCGCCTGGAAGTGATCCTCATGCAGTTCGTGCGGCTGTATCAGGGCGGCGAGCTACTGAAGATGAGCAAGCGCACCGGCACATATGTCACCTTGAACGAGCTGGTCGAGGAAGTGGGCAAGGACGCGGCCCGTTTTCTGTTCGTCATGCGCAGCAGCGATAGTCTCATTGATTTTGATCTTGATCTGGCCAAATCGCAAAGCGCTGATAATCCTGTTTACTATGTGCAGTACGCTCATGCCCGCATCTGCTCCATCCTGGCTCAGGCCGCGCAGACGGACGGCGCTGCCGTTGATACCGGCTTGCTCAACCATCCGGCGGAGCAGCAATTAATATTGCATCTGGCTGATTTCCCCGATCAGGTGGCCTATGCGGCGACGCGCCGCGAGCCGCATCATATCGCGGCTTATCTGCTTGATCTGGCCGCCTGCTTTCATAATTTTTACGGCCAATGCCATTGCCTGGTCGAAGACCAGGGTTTGCAGCGGGCGCGCCTCGCTTTGGTCGGCGCCGTGGCCCAGGTGCTGAAAAACGGTCTTAATCTGCTTGGCGTCTCCGCGCCGCGCACTATGTAAAAGCATTTCTTGCTAAAGTGATAATGCTTGCTGCGCCCGGCTTTCGCCGAGCGCTCTTGCTAGATAGGGATAAAATTATGCTGAAAAAATTATTGCCCTGTACAAAAGGATATCGTCTCACATCGGCTCTGGCCTCGCTTTTCGTGGTGGGGGAAACGATTATGGAGGTCTTTATTCCCTTCTTGATGATGAAAATCGTCGATATCGGTATTGCCGGGCGGGATATGGACTATGTCTTGCGCATCGGCGGGCTGATGGTAACGGTTTGCCTTGCCTCCCTTGTTTGCGGCACGCTTTCCGGCCGCTTTGCCGCTGTGGCCGCCACCGGCTTTGCCAAAAATGTGCGCGGCCGCGTTTTTCATCATATGCAGGGGTTCAGCTTCGCCAATATCGACCGTTTCGCCCCGGCCAGCCTGATTACCCGCCTGACGATCGACGTCAACAATACGCAGCTCGCCTATATGATGGTTATACGCATGATGGTGCGCTCGCCGGTGATGATGATCGCCGCGACGATTATGGCGGTCAATATCAATGCCCGGCTGTCGCTGGTATTCGTCGTCGCCATACCCTTGATGGCGCTGGCGCTGTTTCTTATTATGCGCGCCGCTTATCCGCGCTTTGGCCGGATGCTGGAAAAATACGACGCCATGAACGCCGAGGTGCGCGAAAAATTGACGGCGATCCGCGTGATCAAGGCTTTTGTGCGCGAGGACTATGAATACGGTAATTTCGTCAACGCGGCCTCGGCATTGCGTAACTTCCAGATTAAGGCGGAGAAAATCGTCATTCTCAATATGCCGCTGATGATGACGGCCATGTTCGCCTGTATTATCGCGGTGTTGTGGTTTGGCGGCCAGCAAATTATCTTTGGCGCGATGCAGGCGGGCGAGCTGTTCAGCTTTATCACCTATGTATCGCAAATCCTCATTTCCCTGATGATGTTCTCCATGGCTTTTATTACCCTCGTCATCTCCTGGGCCTCGATCAAGCGCATCACCGAAGTGCTGGACGAAAAGCCGGATATCGCCGATAGCGACGGCAGTGCGGCAGCGCCGCAAATCAAAGACGGCGGGCTGCGCTTCGAGCATGTCAGCTTTAGCTACACCAAAGATAAAGACCGGCTTAACCTGCATGATATCGATTTTGAGATTAAGCCCGGGCAGACAGTGGGCATTATCGGCGGCACCGGCTCGGCCAAGACCACTCTTGTGCAGTTGATCCCCAGGCTCTATGATGTGGACGAGGGTCGGGTGCTGGTGGGCGGACATGATGTGCGCGATTACCGGCTCAGCGATTTGCGCGACGCCGTGGCCATGGTGCTGCAGGAGAATCTGCTCTTTTCCGGCACCATTGCCGAGAATCTGCGCTGGGGCGACGCCCGGGCCACGGATGAGCAAATGATCGCGGCGGCCAAGGTGGCTCAGGCGCATGATTTTATCGTTGCCATGCCCGAGGGCTATGATACTTTGCTCGGCCAGGCCGGCGTCAATCTCTCCGGCGGCCAAAAGCAGCGGCTCACCATTGCCCGCGCCCTGCTCAAGACACCGAAAATCATTATTTTGGACGACAGCACCTCAGCGGTGGATACGGCGACCGACGCCCGCCTGCGCGCCGCTTTCCGCAGCGAGCTGCAAGGCGTGACCACGATCATCATTGCCCAGCGTATCGCCTCCGTAATGGACGCCGACCACATCATCGTCCTTGACGAGGGCCGGATCGCCGCCCAGGGCAGCCATCAGCAATTGCTGGACGAGGGCGGCATCTATGCCGAAGTTTTCCATTCGCAAAGCAAGGGGGTGTCCTAATGGCGCAAAGAGAAAGCCGCGCGGTCAGCGCGCCCGGCCCGGGCGGGCATGGCCGGGGAAAATTTGAAAAACCGCAAAACGCCAGGGCCACTTTGACCCGGCTGCTCAAATATTTGGGCCATTACCGGAGCCAACTGGCATTAATCGCCCTGGGCATCATTATCAGCGCGCTCGCGGGCGTCGTCGGCACCTATTTTATCAAGCCGATCATCAATGATTATGTGGTGCCGCTGATTGGCCAACAGCATCCCGATCTGACGGGTCTGCTGCGATTGATCCTTGTGCTCGCCGCCATTTATGCATTAGGCATCGGCGCCGCCTATCTTTATCAGCGGCTGATGATCAATGTCTCCTCCGGCATCCTGCTTAGGCTGCGTACGGAAATGTATGAGCATATGATCCGGCTGCCGCTGCGCTATCATGACAGCCATGGCCGCGGCGAGCTGATGAGCCGCTACAGCAATGATACGGACAGCCTGCGCGAGATGCTTTCTCAGGGCCTGCCGCAATTATTCAACGGCCTGCTGACTATTATCAGCGTCTTTATCATGATGCTCGTTTTAAGCCCGC
>JAAYYR010000135.1 GCA_012515255.1 Clostridia bacterium
CCTATGTGGTGATGCGCGCCATGCGCAAAAACCCGGACAGCCGTTATGCCGGCGCCAAGGAAATGACCGACGCCTTGCGGGCGGCCTGCGAAAGCGAGATGAACGGCTCGGTGGCGGAAGACAGCGCCTTTGGCGAGGACGAGGGTTTTAAAAAAGCTTTGGCTGTCACAAAACCCGCGGCTCGCAATAAGGCCAGGTCTGCCGGGGCGCGTCAATTGAATAAAAAGCGCGTTTTAATCTTAGCCGGGGCCGGCGTCTTATTTATCGCCCTTTTGCTGGTTGTAGGCAGCCTGACCGGTATTCTGGGCGGCGGCAAGACCACGGAGGTGCCGGGCGTGGTCGGTGATATGCTTAGCGAAGCAGAGGCCAAAATGGAAGACAAAGGCTTGCTGGTGGACGCCAAATATGTCAACAGCGATCAAGAAAACGGCATCGTCCTGGAGCAAAGCATCAAGGCGGGCGAAAAAGTCAGCGTCGGGCGCACGATCACGCTCACAGTGAGCAAAGGCGCGGCGACCATCCCCATGCCGGATGTGCTCGGCGCCACCCGCAAGGTCGCCGAATTGACGCTGACCAATAAAAATATCAAGTATAATATCACCGAGCAGTATGATGAGGAAAAGCCGCGCAATGAGGTGATTTTCCAGTCGCCGGAGGCGGGAGCGGACATCGCGCTGGATACCGTAGCCGAGCTGGTAATATCCCTTGGGCCGGAGCCGATCAGTATCATCATGCCTAATTTTCTCGGCCTGACTATGGAGAAGGCCAACCCAGTGATCGAGGAGAATAATTTTGTTATTCTCACCTGGAAATACGGCGTAAGTTATGACTATGCGGCAGGCCAAATCTGCGAGCAGAGCGTCGCGCCCGGTACGCCGGCCAAGACAGGGGCGGAGTTGACTCTAACGATCAGCGAGGGGCCGGGGCCGCAAACCAAGGCCTATAATGTGCGTTGGGTCGTCACGGGCGACGGCGGCGGGCATGATGTGATCATCCGCATCAGCGATGCCGACGGCACACGGGAAGTTTATCATGAACAAATGGATACAGGCGATATTATTGATTTTAATTTCAATTATTCCGGCCGCGGCACAATGGAAATTCTCCTCGACGGCGTTGTGGTGCGCAGCAGTGACCTGGATTGATGAATAAGCTGCAGGGTATCATTATATCCGGCTTTGGCGGCTTCTACCAAGTGCGCCTCGAGGATGGACGTATCATCAACAGCAAGCCGCGGGGCAGGCTGAAGCAGCGTTTCGATAAGATTTATGCCGGCGATGTGGTGGAGCTATCGCTTGCCGGGGACGGCGCCGGCATCATCGAGACGATCGCGGAGCGCCGCCGCAGCCTGAATCGACCACATATCGCTAATGTGGATCAGATACTGATCGTGCTTTCCTGGAGGCTGCCGGATTATGATTTGCTGCTGCTCGACCGGATGCTGATAATCAGCCGGCGGCTGGGCGTCGAGCCGCTGATTTGCTTGAATAAACTTGATCTGCTGGCCGCGGGCGAGGAGGAACAATTGTCCCGTCTGCAATCTGTTTATGAGCAGGCTGGCTATGCTTTTTATGCTTTCTCCGCCACGCATGGAGAGGGCATAGACGCATTGCGCGTCCGTCTGCGGCAAGGCCTTACCGTGATGGCCGGCCCAAGCGGCGTTGGCAAATCTAGCCTGCTTAATATCCTGATACCGGGCGAGCAGGCGGAGGTGGGAGCCGTAAGCGAGCGTCTGCGCCGGGGCCGCCACACCACCCGCTATACGCGTATTTTGCCCCTGCCGAATGGCGGGATGATCGCCGATACCCCGGGCTTTTTCATCGTCGAACTGCCCGAGGGAATGAAGCCGGAAGAATTAGCGGCTTATTATGCGGATTTTCAGCGGGACGAGCCATGCCGTTTCGAGGGCTGCCTGCATGAGAATGAGCCTGATTGCGCGGTGAAGGACGCGGTAAACGCGGGGGAGATCGACCGGGAACGCTATCAGCGTTATTTACGCTTGCTGACGGAAATTCGCGAGAGAGAGGTCAAATACAGATGAAGAAAATCGCGCCCTCATTTTTGGCGGTAGATATTTGGCAGGCCGCGGCACAGATCGCAGCGGTAGAGCAGGCGGGCTGCTCATACCTTCATCTCGATATCATGGACGGCCATTTCGTGCCGAATATTAGCTATGGTCCGGGTCTGTTGCAATGCCTGCGTCCTCATAGCAGCATGATTTTTGATACTCATTTAATGGTGAGCGATGCCGCCGCCCTGCTTGATGATTTTGCCGCCGCGGGCGCCGATATCATCACCGTGCATGTGGAGGCTTGTCCGCATCTTGACCGCATACTGCGCCGCATTCATGAGCTGGGTAAAAAAGCCGGAATCGTCCTCAACCCTGCGACACCGCTGGTCATGGCGGAGGAAGCGCTGGAGCTGGCTGATTTGGTGCTGCTGATGAGCGTCAATCCTGGCTTTGGCGGCCAGAAATTTATCGCCGGCGCCCTGCCCAGGATCGCAAAGCTGGCCGCGTTGCGCGAAGAATATGACCTGCATTTCCTCATCGAGGTCGATGGCGGCATCGATGTTACAAACGCCGCCGAGATCGCCGCCGCGGGCGCCGATATCCTCGTCGCCGGCTCGGCGATATTCGGCAAAGCGCAGCCGGCCGAGGCTTATCTGGAGCTGACCCGGCTCGCTAACCAAGCGTAAAGATATTTTACTTGACAAGGAGCTATTATGAAAATATCATCCCTATTTGAGCAAGGCCGGCCTCTTTATTCCTTCGAGATTTTCCCGCCCAAGCGTACGGCGCCGGTTGAAACCATCTATCATACATTAGAGCAGTTGGACGGCTTGCACCCCGACTTTATTTCCGTGACTTTTGGCGCTGCAGGCATCATCACCGACAAACATAATCCGCTGGAAATCGCCACCATGATCAAGGAGCGCTGCCATACGGAGGCCATGATGCATCTGACATGCATCAACAGCAGCCGCGCCGATATCGACGAGATCAGCGCTGATGCGCAGCAACGCGGCATTGAGAATATTCTTGTGCTGCGCGGCGACCGCATGCCGGACATTGCGCCCCGGACGGATTTTCGCTATGCCGAGGATTTGGCGGCCTATCTCAGCCGGCGCGGCGGATTCTGCTTATCCGGCGCCTGCTATCCGGAGGGCCATCTGGACAGCCCTGATCTGCAAAGCGATATAGGCTATTTGCGCCGCAAGGTCGACGCCGGCTGCTCTCATCTGGTCAGCCAGCTGTTTTTCGATAATCGTTTTTTCTATGATTTTCTCGATCGGGCGCGCGGAGCAGGTATTGCCGTGCCGATCAGCGCCGGTATCATGCCGGTGACCAGCAAGAGCCAAATCGAGAAAATGATCACTTTATGCGGCGCCAGCTTGCCCAATAAATTCGCCAAGATGATGCAAAGATATGAGCATTACCCGCAGGCTCTCATGGACGCGGGCGTCGCTTACGCCATTGATCAGATCATCGACCTGGTAGCCCAGGGCGTGGACGGCGTCCATCTATACACAATGAATAATCCGGGGTTGGCGCGGCGAATCACCGATAGTGTCAGCAGCCTGTTCAAAGCAGGAAAATAAAAATATAAATACATAAAGTCTAAAGCAGCCGCCGGTCGGCTGCTTTTTATTGATGCGGGGCATACCAGAACATCGCGCCATAGTTTGCACTGTAATTTATCAACAGCGGTTATGTATTGCATACAGAATCAATGTTCCGCCGCAACCGGTTTAATAATTGGCGATAGTATAACCAATAATATATTGGTCAAAGCAGGAGAGAGGCTATCAATGGCGAAACTAAGCCGAGCGCATACAAACCGGAGCAATGATTCGACGCTACACGATGCGGGGGAATAAATGATGTTGACAAAAGAACAAATTATTGCCTTGGCACAGGAGTCTTTGGATGAGAGCAGGCTTAATAATTTCTCCGCTATCGGTTATCCCAAGGAGAAGATTTGGGCCGGCCTCGATGCAGGTTTTGCCGCTGGAGACGACCCGCTTTTCGCTTTTTGCCGCCGCGATATCGGCGATTTTTATTGGAGTCCCGCGGAGGCCTTTAGGCAAATCTACCCGGAGTCTCGGGCGGGGGATAGCGATTTGACTGTGCTCAGCCTTTGTTTTTATATGGCTGCGCCCATAAAGAAAGAGCAAAATGAACAAAAAGACAGACCCGGATTGCGCTGGGGCTATGCCCGTAATAGCTGGGAGCCGCTGATACAGGATTTTAGCCGCCGCCTTACGGATAAGCTCTCTATATCCGGCCTGCGGGCGGCTGCTGTTGATTTGGCGCCCGACCTGGCTTGGCAAGAATCGCCCAAATACGGCAAAGCGGCAAATTGGTCGCAGCGCCATACCGCTTATATCGCGGGACTTGGCACATTTGGTTTATGCGACGGCTTGATTGGGCGGCATGGCAAGGCGGCGCGCTATACTTCAGTGATTTTAGAGACTGTGCTTGAGCCGGATAAGCGGCCCTATAAGCATTATACCGACTGGTGCTTGTTTTATCAAAACGGCAGCTGCGGCGTATGCAGGCAGGTTTGTCCGGCGGGCGCTATCGGCGAGCAGGGGCATGACAAGGATAAATGTTCGGCTTATCTGCTCAAAATCTGCGAGGACTTTGATCACCCGGCGCTAACGCCGCGCCGCTCATCCTGGTGCGGTTTATGCCAGGGCCGGGTTCCTTGCCAAAACGGCATTCCCGAGGGGATCCCCAATGATGTGCGTTAGCTGTTAAGCATGGCTTTTGCCCTGTATTTTAGTTTTAGCAGGCGCTTTTGCCCATTGACAAAGATGCTGTTTATTGATATAAATAATTGACTGAGCTTAACGGCTGTGGCTGCTATATGCCCCGTAAACTTGGGGCGCGGCGGCCGCAGCTTCATTTCAGGCACGCGCGGGGGGTACAGGCCCCCAGCCATGCTAAGCCGCCGAACAGAGGGGAAAGCCATAATGCGGATATGCAGACGGCAGAAAACTATTATCAGTATGCTGGCGGCCTTATTGCTGCTGCCTTTTGCTACGCTGCGCTCTGATCTGCCTGCCATGCCCGGTCCGGGCTGGACAGTAAGCGCCGCGCCTCTTGAGCTGATCGCGCCGGAGGGCGCGGAAAAATCGGCCGCCATGTTCGGCGCGGGCGTATCCGGCGCGTCTTTTCGCGAGCGCGGCAATTTTTTTTACGCCCCATGGCATTTAGCTGATTTTGCCAATTCACCGCGGCTACTGGCTAAGGCTATTAGCAGTGGCCTATCTTTATCTACATGGTGCATTGTCGCCTATATAATTGTGATGCTGGCGACCGTCTACCGGCATGACGGTAAAAAAGGCAAACCCCTGCTCTTTGCTTATCCTCAAATTTGATATAAGGAGCATATATATGAAAGGAATCAATAAGGCCACTTTCTTTATTATTTTGTTTTTAGCCTGCGCACTGGTTGCCTTGGCCTTTTTCGGTTTAGGCGATTGGATCAAGGGCGCCGGCGATATCCGCTTCGGCATCGATATCCGCGGCGGCGTAGAGGCGGTGTATGTGCCGGTAGGTCTTGACCGGGAGCCTACAGCTGCCGAGCTGGAATCGACCCGTAATATCCTGGAACTGCGCATGGACGAGCTGAATATTTTGGACCGCGAAACCACCATTGATAAGGCCAACGGCGAGGTGCTGGTGCAATTTCCCTGGAAATCAGGGGAAACCGATTTTAATCCGCAGGAGGCAGTATCCGAGCTGGGCGAAATGGCTTTGCTCACATTCCGCGATCCGGCGGGCAATATTATTGTCGAGGGCAAGGACGTCAACGGCAGCAAGGTGATCACCGACTCTGCCGGCAATTATCAAGTGCAGCTTAATTTTAACGCCGAGGCGACCAGAGCTTTTGCCGACGCCACCGCCCGTCTGGTGGGGCAGAAAATTTCGATTTACATGGATGAAACGCTGATCAGCGATCCGGTTGTTAATACTGTGATTACTGACGGCGGCGTCATTGACTTTCATAAAAATTCTGAGCAGGCCTTTGATATTTCCAGTAAGATCAATTCCGGCGCGCTACCTTTCTCGCTGGAAGCCAAAAGCTTCAATACCATTAACCCATCCCTTGGCACCGGCGCTTTGGACGTTATGGTTCGCGCCGGTATACTGGCTTTTAGCCTGATTCTCATTTTCATGCTACTTTATTACCGCTTGCCGGGTATGGTTGCCTGCATCGGGCTGACTATACAGCTTTCCTGCCAGATGCTGGCCCTCTCTATCCCGCAAATTACCCTGACCCTGCCCGGTATTGCCGGCCTGATCCTTTCGATAGGCATGGGTGTTGATACAAATATCATTATTTCCGAGCGGATCAAGGAGGAGATCAACGGCGGCAGCACGATTGGCAATTCGATAGTCGTCGGGTACAAGCGCGCTTTTAGCGCCGTACTCGACGGTAATCTGACCACGGTGATTGTGGCCATCCTGATGATGATCTTTGGCTCCGGCGCCATGCTTTCTTTCGGCTATACGCTAATGACCGGCGTTTTGCTCAATCTTTTCTCCGGCATACTCGCTTCCCGCTTAATGGTCGGCTCGCTGTCTATGTATAATGCATTTCGCAAACCGTGGATGTTTGGCGCGAGGAGGGTAGAGGCATGAGAAAAGTAATTAAATTTTATGAAAACCGCAAAATTTATTTTGGTATTTCCCTTGCCATATTCATCATCGGCCTCGTGTTTATGATTGTAAACGGTGTGACGCTGGATATTCAATTCAAGGGCGGCACTATCTTGAAGTATTCTTATAGCGGCGAGCTCGATCAAAATGATGTGGCCGCTGTAGTGGAGGGGACAATTAACAAACCGGTCGGCAGCCAGATCGTGGAAGACGTGGCAACCGGCGCGCAAAGGATAGTGCTGAGCTTTGCCCAGGATTCCAGCGTTACGGCGGAAGAACAGGTCGCAATCGATAATGCGCTGGATGACAATTTTTCCGCTAATCATCTTGTTCTCACCGAATCCAATACTGTAGAGCCGTTTATCGGCCACCGCTTCCTGCGCGACGGCATTATCGCATTGGTCTTGGTCGCGGTTATGATCGTCATTTATGTGGCGATTCGCTTCAAACGCATTTCCGGCTTTTCTGCCGGCGTGATGGCGCTGGTCGCCTTGATGCATGACTGCATAATCGTGTTTTTCACCTTTGTTATCTTTAAGATACCGCTTAATGACGCCTTCATCGCCGTAGTGCTGACCATCATCGGTTATTCGATCAATGATACCATTGTCGTTTATGACCGCATCAGGGAGAACGCTGCCCACAAGGAGATCAAGGATGTGAGCGATTTGATGAATATCAGCGTCACGCAGACTTTGTCCCGCTCCATCAATACGGCATTGTTAACTTTTGTCTGCATCTCGATCTGCCTCGTCTTTGCCTGGCTTTATGGCATTGATTCTATTGTCGTTTTTGCCTTGCCGATGGCGATCGGTATCGTCTCCGGCTGCTACTCAACGATTTGCATTGCCGGCCCGCTATGGGTGATGTGGCAGAAGCGTAAACAAAAAAATTCTCCTCATTACCGTCAGGGCAACCGCAAGCAGGTCAGGAAAAAGGCTGCAACAGCGCATTAAAAGCGGGGCTCTTAGTAATCAAAAACAATCCCGGGTCTAAACCCGGGATTGTTTTTTATGCCGCCGTCAATGATCGCGAATAGGGCAGGGGCGATTTGCTAATGCCGCTTTATTGCCGGAAAGCGGCCGGCCGGACGGCGGATGCAGGTTGCAGATGTTTTATCTAGCGGAATTGGGGATTTTCCGAACCGGCAACAGGACTAAACCAAAACCCCGCCTGAAAGGCGGGGTAGGTGCTTCTTTAATTGATGGCAGCCGGTCGGCTATTATTGCTTACCGGCATTATTTTGGTTGTCATATGTCATCGCCATAGCGGCGAGGATTTTGCGATAGGATTTGATTTGCTGGCCAAAAGTATTATGCGGATTGCCCTGGAAATTCAATTTGGGCGTATTACAGTTGATCAGCGCCAAGTAATTTGGTTCTACCTGGCCGGCGCCCAATTCCCAGAAAGCCACCTTGATATTGGCTTTCATCCATTCGGTTAGCCGGTCTTCACTCTCGGCAGTCAGGCGATAATTCATATAGCGGTCATTGTCATTGGGATCTTCGCTGCCGGGAATAGATTGCAAAGAAAGCGTATTGGCCAGCATCGCGGCGAGTGAGCGCCGTACTGTCGATTTGCCGGTATTATCGCGCCAATGGCGAGCGCTGTCCGGCCCGATGCGGCCGATGTAGATGATCGGCGGCTCTGGTTCTCCCCATAAGCTGCCGCCTAGTTCTATGCCATCATAACAGAGGATATACAAGCCTTGTTTTTCTAAGAATTCCTGATACATACTGTCTTCGAAATTTTTTGCCGCAGCGATCAAACCCTCACTGATCGCCTGGCATTCCGCCCAGGTGATGATTTCCTCCGCCTCATTCAAGGTAACCGCCCCCTTTTAATTTATTCTATTGATATGCTTCCGGCTTTAGTACGCCTATATAGGGTACCTGCCGGTAATGCCCTTCATAGTCCAAACCGTAACCGACGACAAATTTATCCGGTATCTGAAAGCCGACATAATCCGCCTCCAAATCCACCAGGCGTCGGGTCGGTTTGTCGAGCAGGGTACAGATTTTTAAGGATTTGGGCCTGCGGGCGCCGAGAAGATCAAGCAAACATTGCAGAGTAAGGCCGGTATCGACAATATCTTCAATCACCAAAACATGCTTGTCGGTAATTGATTCCGCGATATCTTTGAGGATTCTAACCGTACCGCTGGTTCTGGTACCTTTAGTATAGCTGCTGATGGCCAAAAAATCAATGGTCACCGGCAGTATCAATCGCCGAATCAGATCGCTCATAAAGATCACAGAGCCGCGCAGAACGCCGATTACCACCAATTCGTCTATATCCAAAGTCTGATAAGCCGCACTGATTTCTTTTGCCAATTCATTTACACGTTTTGCCAGCATTTGTTCGTCAATAAGAATTTCTTCAATATTTTCATCCAAATGCTTTTGCCAGGCGCTCAAGGCCTACACCCCCATTATTTTGATCTATTGCCGTTAATTTGTAATGAAGATTATCCTCCTAAAAATATTCTGTATTCCCAGGGGAAAACCTTTTTTCGTCAGCATCTTATCACGGCTGGTCTCATATGATTTAGACAGGGGGTGGCGGTATGAAAAGAAAAAAATTAGTGCTTTTGGCGGCGGCGACCCTGGTTTTGCTCGGCGCGGTTATCACATATGTGTATGCGGTGCCGCCCAGCGCTAAAAAAGTGCCCCATTTATTGACAACAACGCTTCTGGCGGATGGGCGCTATCAGTTCACTTGTATGGTCGATACCGACGGCGAAAGTAGGGAATATTTTTGGCTGACCGGTGAGAAGAACGGCGAATCCCGCCATGTCAGCGGCAGGGTTCTGGGCAGCCCGCTTGATCTTTATTATCTTGACGGCCATATCTACCGCTATGATGAGGCGGATCAGGTTTGGTATTGCTATGATCGTGAGGATTTGGGGCAGGCCGCCCAATTATACGCGGAATTGGAGCCGGCTTCCGCTTTTGCCTTTAAATCATTAATAGCCATTGATTATGCGGGACATCAAAAGGTTAATGGCCGCCTTGGCTATAAATTTTTGATTACGCCGCAAGCGGACGGCTGGGTCGGCGAATATTTCACGGACGTCACATTTACCGTTATCCTCAACCGTTGGGGCGGTTTGCTTGGCGCCCAGGTAGATGGCAAATTAATTGAGGACGCCAATACTACGATGACCGCGCTGGTTACATTTGAAAACGATGGCAATATTAAAATAAAAGCGCCCCGGACCCCATGAATCCACACTGATCAATGATAACTATATTTTGCGAAATAGCCAATTGCATTGACTGGGATTGGCTTTTTGGTGGTGGCCGCGAAATCTTGGGCCGCCATATTATTTTATATTAAGCTAAGCCCCGCGTATTTTGGGGAACCTGTCCACGCCTTGCCGAATATAGTACAATAGGCGGTAATATTTTGCGTATGCCGTACTTAATCTATGAGGAGATTAAAATGGCCCATAACGAATTTGAATATTGCCGGCTATGTCATAAGCCTATAGACGCATGTGACTGTCATGCCGGTTGCGACGATTCTCATTATCGGGAGCAGTGGTCGGGAAATAA
>JAAYYR010000013.1 GCA_012515255.1 Clostridia bacterium
CCGGATAGCAGGGCATGGATATTTGGCCGCGGCTATATTTGATCTGCAATTGATCATCGCCGTTTGTTTCGAGATTGATCAGGCCGGGCGTCAGACCCTTGGCTAACTGGGAAAATTTGCGTCCCGGGGCGACAATTTCTCCTTCTTCCTCGACTGCTGCATTGATCACGCATTCCACCGCCATCTCCAAATCCGTGGCGCGGAAGCTGAGACGATTATCTTTGGCGGAGATCATAATGCCGCTTAAAACCGGCAGCGTATTTTTGGCGCTGACAGCACGTTCCACCGCGCTGACCGCATAAGCCAGGTCCTCTTGCCGAATCTCGATTTTCATGGTTTTAATTCCTTTCGCATCCTGTCTTTTTCGCCCGGTTTTAGGTACATTTATTTTTTACTATAAGCAGCAGTAGTAGTAGTTATAAAAATAGTAGTAGTAATAGGGGCTGTGGATAATGGGGATAAGGGGTTGGGCTTTGCTTTTTAACTGGCGCGGCCATCGTTTTTGTTTTGTGGAGAACAGGCGGGTAATTATCCACAAATTAACAACCGCTTCGGCCTGATGAGAAACTATCAACAATGTGGCGGTTTCTTCTCTATGTTATCAACAGGGTATCCCCGGTCGAAACCAAGGTTTTCCCGACCTTTTTCGCATATTTTCCCCATAAATACGGATTTGCCTGTGTATAGTTCTAATACTAGCAGTATAAACGATTTGCGCCAAAAAGAAAAGAGCTTGACTTAAAAATGTCGCCTGGGGATAGATTGAGTATAAAAGCGGGGATTAAAAAGCGGACGCCCAGCGTCCGCGGTGGAAATATGATCGCCGTCTAAAGACAACAGCCTATGCTTTGCCAAGGAGGATTTTCTCGATTTCATTCAGGTCATGGTCGAGTTGTGAATTTGTTTTGCGGGCTGTGGAAATCTTCTCGCAGGCGTACATCACCGTCGTATGGTCGCGGCCGCCAAAATCGCGGCCGATCTGCGGCGTGGTGGTGCCGACAGCCTCGCGGCAAAAATACATGGCGATTTGCCGCGGATGGGTGATGATACGGTCTTTTTTCTTGCTTTTCAGCTCCTCAACCGTGACCGCGAAATAATCGGCCACTATTTTTTGCACAAGGCTATTGCTGAGCTTGGGCAGGTCGTCCATGGCCAACAGGTCTTTTAATACCTCTTTGGCAAACGCCATATCAGCATGATTCGTTTTGTTCAGCTCGCAGCTATAGATGACTTTATTAAGAGCGCCTTCCAGCTCGCGGATATTGGTCTTGATTTTGTCGGCGATCAGCGCCACAACGTCATTATCGATGCTGATATGTTCGGAAAGCGCTTTACGCTGAAGGATGGCGCAGCGTGTTTCCCAATCCGGCGGCTGAATATCCGTAATCAGCCCCCATTCAAAGCGCGAGCGCAGCCGCTCCTCCAGCGGGCTGATCTCTTTGGGCGGCCGGTCGGAGCTGATAACGATTTGCCGGCCCGCATCATGCAAGGCATTGAATGTATGGAAAAATTCTTCCTGGATGCGGTCTTTTTCGGTGAGAAATTGGATATCGTCAATCAGCAGAATATCAGTGTTGCGGTAGCGGGCCTTGAAATGGTCAAGCCTGTTCTCCCGCAGCATAGAAATAAATTCATTAGTAAAAGCCTCGGAGCTGACATAAACCACTTTTTTGCCCGGGGTCTTTTTCAGCACCGCCTGGCCGATGGCATGCATCAAATGAGTTTTGCCCAGACCGGAGCCGCCATAGATGAACAAAGGGTTATAGCTGCGCGAGGGGCTTTCCGCTACCGCCATGGAGGCGGCATGGGAAAAGCGGTTTGAGCTGCCGACGACAAAGGAATCAAATGTGTAGCGGGGATTGAAAACCGGCGCGGCGGCGGGAACGCCCCGCCGGGCGGCCGCGACCGGACTGATCGCGGGGATGCTTTCCGTAGAAAGGTCGATGATTACCGGGAATACCGCCTCGCCGAGCACTTCGCATAATGTTTCGGTGAGCATCTTCATATAAAGAGTTTCGATGGCGTTTTTCGCGTACTCGTCATTGACGCAGAGATAAACCGTATCTCCCTGCTTTTCGACCCGGATGACCGTCGCGGGGGAAAACCACTGCTCAAAGCTGGTTTCCCTTACTTCTTCCTTAATTTTGGCCAAGGCTTGCTGCCAGAATGTCGTCACCTAATCCTCTCCCTAAGCAGCCCGCGGATTTTTGCCCCCGTGGCTGGTATTTTTTTCCGCCGCCCGACCCGACGCAGAAACGCCCGGGCGAGCCCTTGCCGCCAGGCAGCGCTTATATGGGCTGATTGAAATCAGCCCAGAGAAAACCGGCCTCAAACCGGCTTCAAAAACATTAATTCAGAAAGCATAATAGAGCCAAATTTTACCTGTGGATAAAATCATCCAGCAACAACCATGATAGCAAAACTTATCCACATTTTCAAGAGCTATTCTCTGGTTTTAGTGTTATTTTAGTAAAAACAAGCAGTTATCCACAGGGTGAGCCAGATTTCGATTGACAAGCTCAGGCACTTGCTATATAATTTTTTATTATGGTAGGTTCGGAAATAGCGCCTCCGGGTCAACACATCATGGGCCGGCCCCGGCGCTTTTCCAATGTCAAGTAGGAGGAATATTATCCCATGGTTAAAAGGACGTATCAACCGAAACGCCGGGTGCATAAAACCGTTCACGGTTTCCTGGCAAGAATGAGCAGCAAAGCAGGGCGCAAAATCATCGCCCGCCGCCGCGCCCGCGGCAGAAAATCTCTCTCGGTCTAAAAAGCCGCCCCTCAGTAATATTTGTCCGGCCCGCGCCAAAGCGGCCGCAACAGATAGCGGGGATGATCGGCAAAGGGCGTATGGCGCCAATCCCCCCGCATATGAGGCTTCCCGCAAATTGCTTTGGCTTTGGCGGGGATAGCGCGGTTTTGGGGCCCGCCAGAGGAGAAAACGATGTTGCCAGCAGTATACCGTCTCA
Organism: Clostridia bacterium; assembly: GCA_012515255.1. GTDB lineage: Bacteria > Bacillota > Dehalobacteriia > UBA4068 > UBA4068 > HGM13862. Next base: position 2,975 of record JAAYYR010000013.1, read on the forward strand.
AGAGAAGGCGCGATTTTGCCAGGGCTTATAATAAGGGAAAAGCCAAGAGTTGCGGCGCCTTTGTTCTCTATCGCAGCTGCCGAGTATGTTCGGATCTGAGACGGGTTAAGGGCGGCCGCGGCTGCGGCGGCGCACAATCGGCCCGCATCGGTTTTTCCGCTTCCAAGAAACTTGGCCCGGCGGTGACGCGCAACAGGATTAAAAGGGTGTTCCGCCATGCGGCGGCCAGCCAAATCAAGCTTTTCTCTCCCGGCTGCGATTATATTTTCGTCATCCGCCGCCAGGCGTTGGCCTGCGATTTTGGCCAAATCAAAACGCAAATGGCTAAGATTTTGTCCCGGTTTTAAGCGCCGGACCATACGCTCTTATGCTCGTTTGGCGGCAGCAGCCGCCGGTTGCCTATGCATTGTCAGGCGCTAACCAGGCATGATCAAAAAAGTACTGCTATGAAAAAAATTTTATTGTCATGTATCCGCTTTTATCAAAAACACCTTTCGCCGCTGACGCCGCCTTGCTGCATTTATTTGCCCTCCTGCTCTCAGTATATGGCTGAGGCTATCGGCAAATATGGCGCTGCCAAAGGCCTGTGGCTGGGGTTAAAGCGGATATGCCGCTGCCATCCCTGGCATCGGGGCGGCTATGATCCTGTGCCATAGGATGATGGCCTAACAAAGTTCGGAGGTTTGAAAAAAGTGAATTTTCTTAATAATTTCGCTATCTTGGCCGCGGTCGGCTTTTGGCAGGCGATCAAGGATTTTTTCGCCAATGCCATTGAATGGCTGTTCAATCTGACCAATACGCTGGGTATGCCCAGCTATATCCTGGCCATCTTCATCTTTACCGTCATCATCCGACTGCTCATCCAGCCCTTGATGGGCAAGCAGATGCGCTCCACGCGCAAAATGCAGCTGCTCGCCCCCGAGGTCGAGGAGTTGAAGAAAAAATACGCTAATAATCAGCAAAAGCAGCAGCAGCTAACCATGGAGCTGTATAAAGAACATGGCGCCTCGCCCTTATCAGGCTGCCTGCCGCTGCTGATCCAGATGCCAATCCTCTTCGCCTTGTTTGATGCGCTGCGTAAATTCGGCCAGGGCGGCGTGCATCCGCTGCATCCGGAATACTTTAAATTCTGGGTCTGGACCGATCTGTCCGTGGCGGTCAAAGACGCGCCCTATTCGCTGCTCCTGCCCCTGATCGCCGCGGGCGCCACATTCCTGCAGCAATATCTGACCACTGCCAATCGCCAGGATAAACAGCAGCGGATGATGCTGATTCTCTTCCCGGTGATGTTCTTCTTCATGATGCGTTCCTTCCCGGTGCTGATGGCTTTTTACTGGATATTCTATTCCTTGATCGGCGCGGCGATCATGTTCCCCATCCTGCGCCATTGGAGCAAGGTGGATCAAGCGGAAATAGAGATGAAACGGGCGCAAAAGCAAGCTGAGGAAGAAGAAAAGCGGGCGAAAAAAGCCGCGGCGAAAAAAGAGGCGGCCAGGGCGGCCAAAGCCGCTAAAAACGCCAAGCCCGCCGCAGCCGGAGAGACCGGGGCGCAAGAGGCTGATGACGAGGCCGGCCTGCCGGAACATGAAAGAAAGTTCCGCGAATGGCTGCGCGAACAGGATTATACGCTCAAGATCAAGAAAATGAAGCTGCACCCCTATTCCCTTGAGGCGGAACCGGTGCTGCAGGTTTTTGATGAAAAAGGCAAACAGGTCAGTGTCGGCAATCTGCGCAGCGAGTATGAAAGCAGCCAGCGTATGGCCGAGGCTCCCACCAGTTTAGGCGAAATGTTCGGCTTTGGCCGCAAGAAAAAAACGGCGCAGCAAGAACAAAAAACGCCTGCTCCACACGATTCCGCCGCAATCGCGGCGGCTGATCAAGCCGAGGAAGACGAAGGTGCTTCCGAGGCGGGGAGCGAAAACGTAAACAGCAAACAGGAGGACTAAGACTCGCGGCTCTTCCGGCCGGGCCGGTAGAGCAGAGCTTAGCCCAAGGAGGTTAATTTCATGGCGAAATCATATGAGGCCAGCGGTAAATCCGTTGACGAGGCCATTGATGCGGCCTGCGCGCTGGCTGGAGTCGGTATTGAGGATGTAGAGATCGAAATTTTGGATCTGGGCGGCAAGGGCTTGTTCGGCTTTGGCCAAAAAGACGCCCGGGTACGCGTTACAGTGGAGGAGAAACAAAGCAAACCAGCGGCTCAACCCGCCAGCACTTTTGGCCCAAGGAAAAACAAAAAAGAATTGCGGCAGCGCAAAGCCCCAACAGCGGCCGAGCCGGAAATCCGGCCCATCGTCATCGTTGAGCCGACCCAAGGCGTAAAGCCGTGCGGCACTGCGGCCCGCGGCGATAACCGGGACAGAAAAGAAATAGCGGACAGCCGCGCCCATGTCGGCGCTGAACAGCGCGCCGAGCGGCGGCCGGAGACTCGCCGCGAATCGCGCGCCACAGTGATCGAGGCCGGTGCAATGGCCGAAAGCATCTTTGCCGACGCCCGCGCCTTTGTCGAGCCGATCTTTAACTATATCGGCGCCAATCCGCAATATAGCACTGAAATCCGCGAAGGCATCTTATGGATAATCTTAAAAGGCGAAAAACTGGGGCTGCTGATCGGCCGCCGCGGCGAAACGCTGAACGCCATCCAGTACCTGATCAATCTCGCGGTCAATAAGCGAAGACCAGACCATGTGCGGGTCGTGCTGGACGTAGATGGCTATCGGGAAAGCCGCGAGCAGACTCTTTCCGCGCTGGCGCATAAAATGGCGGAAAAAGCCATCAAATCCGGCCGCCGGGTCGAGCTGGAGCCGATGAACCCCCATGAGCGCCGCATCGTCCATATCGCGCTGCAAAACGACAGCCGGGTGGAAACGATCAGTCATGGCGAGGAGCCATACCGCAGGGTAGTGGTCACCGCCCGCCGGTCGGGCAAGCGCGGCGGACGCCGTAATGACCGCGGCCGCGGCGGCGCCTCACCGAACAGCCCGGCCGAGCAATAAAGACGCGGGTAATTAGTCAGCCCGGCTGAGCAATAAAAAACAATTAATGCGACTGCGCGGTCGGCATGGATCTGGTTCACAAAGATAAAAATTGGACGCCGATGGGGCGGCCCACCGGGCCGCCCCTTATGTATGGAGCAGGCCGGACACTAAACCCGGCCTTGCGGCAAACCTGATTCTAACGCGAAAGGAGCAGCAGGCATGAATCTTGATCATGATACTATCGCCGCCATCGCCACGCCTTTGGGGCAGGGCGGTATCGGCATCATCCGCATCAGCGGCTCAACGGCGCGGCAGACGCTGCTGCGGGTTTTCGCGCCCCAGGGCGGCCGGCAGGCGCTGCAGCCGCGCTATCTGGCCTTGGGCCGGGTGATCGACCCGGATTCCGGCTTGGAGCTGGACCAGGCTTTGGCTGTGATCATGCCCGGCCCTTGCTCCTATACCGGCGAGGATGTGGCTGAGCTGCATTGCCATGGCGGCCTGCGCCTGCTGGAGGAGATACTTGCTTTGCTGCTGCGCCAGGGCTGCCGTCTGGCCACGCCCGGCGAGTTCACCCTGCGCGCTTTTTTGCGGGGCCGTATTGATCTGGCCCAGGCCGAGGCAGTCTGCGACCTGATCGAGGCCAAAACGCCGGCCGCGGCGGCGCAGGCAGAGCGCCAACTGGCGGGCTTGCTCTCTTTGCGTCTGGCGGCTATCGCCGCCGAGCTGCGCCGCATCCTGGCCGAGATCGTGGTCGGCGTCGATTTTCCCGATGATGTCGACGCGCCGCAAAATGCCGCTTTATTGCCGCCGCTCACAGCTGCCGCCGCGGAAATCGCCCAGCTGCTGGCCGGCGCCGATCTTGGTTTGTCGCGGCGCGAGGGCGTACGCGCGGCGCTGCTTGGCGCTGTCAATGCCGGTAAATCGAGCCTGATGAACGCGCTATTGCAGCGGGAGCGGGCTATTGTCACCAGCCTGCCCGGCACGACCCGCGACCTGCTTGAGGAAAACCTCGATCTGGCCGGCATTCCCCTGCTGCTCACCGATACCGCCGGATTACGCCGGCCGGATGAGGCGGATGAGGCGGAGCGCCTGGGCATTGAGCGCGCGCGCGCCATGGCAGCGCAGGCCGGCTTGCTGCTGCCGGTTTTCGACGCCAGCCAGCCGCCGGATCAAGCCGGCCGCGAACTGCTGCTAAGCTGCCGGGGACGCCGCTATCTCGCGATCCTCAATAAATGTGATATAGCCACAGAGCAGGCATTATCCTTATGGCGGGCTGAATTGGCCGGGCAGCCGCATTGCGAAATCAGCGCCAAGACCGGCGACGGCCTGGTGGCGCTGAAAGATGCTTTGCGGCTTTTGCTCGGCGCGGAATTGGACGGCGAGGGGGATTCGCCTTTAGTGAACAATTTACGCCATATTGAAGCCCTGAGGCGCGCGGAGACGCATGTGGCGGCGGCCTGCGAGACTTTGCGGCAAGGATTGCCCGCTGATTTCGCCGGTATCGATATCGAGAACGCTTGCGCCGGTCTGGATGAAATTCTTGGCCTCAGCGTCAGCGACGAGGTGTTGAAAGAGATATTTTCCCGCTTCTGCCTGGGCAAATAGGCTGGCGTAGGCCAGGCCCGGATAGAATTCTTGGCCTAAGCGTCAGCGGCGAGGTGTTGAAAGAGATATGTTCGCGCGCAGGCCACATTAAAACGATTAAGGAATCTTTATGACAGCAACCACATTATTAAGCAATCAGTATATCGCCGGCCAATACCAGGTCGTCGTGGTCGGCGGCGGACATGCGGGCTGCGAGGCAGCGCTCGCCGCCGCGCGTATGGGCGCGGAAACACTGCTCGTCACCATGAACCCCGAGGCCATCGCCATGACCCCCTGCAATCCCTCGATCGGCGGCCCGGCCAAATCAGCGGTGGTGCGCGAGGTGGATGCCCTGGGCGGCGCGATGGCGCAGATCACCGACCAAAGCTTGCTGCAAATCCGCATGCTCAATACCAGTCATGGCCCGGCAGTGCGGGCGCTAAGGGCCCAAATCGACAAACACCGCTATCAGAATCTGATGCGACAGCGCCTGGAGCAAACGCCGCGCCTGACCATCCGTCAGGCGGAAATCGTCGAGCTGCTAACCGAGCAGGGCCGCGTTATCGGCTGTGCCGCCGCATCGGGCGCCGTATTCCTGGCGCCCACGGCAATTATCTGCTGCGGCACTTATCTTGACGGCAAGATCATCATCGGCGAATTTGAAAAAAGCTCCGGCCCCACCGGCTATCCGCCTGCCATCGGCCTCAGCCAAAGCCTGATCCGCCTTGGCCTGACCCCGGCGCGCTTCAAAACAGGCACACCGGCGCGTCTCGACGCCCGCAGCATCGATTTTTCCCGTACCGAGCGCCAGGACGGCGACAGCGGGCTTGCTTTTTCCTATCTGACGCGGCCGGGCCAGTATCAGCGGCCTTCGCTCCCCTGCTGGCTTTCGCATACCAATCAGGCTACCCATGAGATCATCCGCGCTAATCTGCATCGCGCGCCGATGTATTCCGGCCGCATTAAGGGCGTTGGCGCGCGCTATTGCCCCAGCATTGAGGATAAAGTCGTCCGCTTTGCCGACCGCGAGAGCCATCAGCTTTTTCTCGAGCCGGAGGGCGAAACGAGCCTGGAATATTATGTGCAGGGCATGAGCACATCCATGCCCGAGGAAGTGCAGGCCGCTTTTTTGCACACCATACCCGGGCTGGAGCATTGCCGCATCATGCGCCCGGCTTATGCCATCGAATACGATTGCTTTGACCCGCGCGAGCTGACCGCCACCCTGGAAAGCAAGCATGCGGCAGGATTGTACTGCGCGGGGCAAATCAACGGTACCAGCGGTTATGAGGAGGCTGCCGGTCAGGGTCTGCTGGCCGGAATCAATGCCGCGGCGTCCCAGCTTGGGCTGCCGCCTTTCACTTTGCGCCGCGATGAAGCGTATATCGGCGTCTTAATCGATGATCTGATCACAAAGGGCGCGGATGAGCCTTACCGGCTTTTTACCTCCCGCTCCGAGTACCGCCTGCTGCTGCGGCAGGATAACGCTGATGAGCGCCTGACAGAAAAAGGTCTGCCTTATGGCCTGATCACGCCGGAGCGCGCCGCGGCCTACGCGGCTAAAAAAACGGCGGTCGCAGCGGAGACAGCGCGGCTTGCGCAGTATAAGCCGCATCAGCAGCAATTGCGGGCTTTGGGCGTCGAGGCTCGGCCCGGCACAACGCTCGCCGCCCTGATGCAGAGGCCGGAAATTGATTACGCCCTGCTCAGGATGCATTTCCCGCCGGAGCGGCCCCTTGATGAGGCGGTGGCCGAACAGGTGGAAATCAGGCTGAAATACGCGGGCTATCTCAAGAAGCAAGGCGAGCAGGTGGAGCGCTTCCGCCGCTTGGAGGAGAAACTGATTCCGCCCGACCTAGATTTTCTTTCCCTGCGCGGCATCAGCCGCGAATCAGCGCAGAAGCTGGACAGGCTGCGCCCCGCCTCCATCGGCCAGGCCTCGCGCATCAGCGGCGTCTCCCCGGCCGATCTCAATGTGCTGCTGGTGCATTTGAAGCTGCGCCAGACCGCGCCAAAATAAGCGGCGCAGCAGGCGGTTTTGCAAACGCCTGCAGGCCGGGCAACGCGCAGAGGGCGCGGGAATGCGGACTTGGCGAGCTGGGTCAGGCCTCGCGCATCAGCGGCGTCTCCCCGGCTGATCTCAATGTGCTGCTGGTTCATTTGAAGCTGCGCCAGACCGCGCCAAAATAAGCGGCGCAGCAGGCGGTTTTGCAAACGCTTGCAGGCAGGCGGCGCGCAGAGGGCGCGGGAATGCGGACTTGGCGAGCTGGGCCAGGCCGTAAACGAGGAGCAGAGCGCGTATTCCCGGCGGCGGGCGCTAAACAAAGGAGCAGGCATGGATACTTTCAGCAAAACACTAAACGAGGGCGCAGCAATAGCGAAATTGCCGCTCAGCCAGCGGCTGAATAGCCTTTTGACGCAGCATTGGCAATTAGTGCGGGACGCTAATCACCGTTTTAATCTCACGGCCATTACCGATGAGCAAGCGGCGGCGGACAAGCATTATCTTGATTGCCTGATTGCCGCCCATCTGAGCGACAGCTTATGGCCGAGCAGCGGCTATGCCGCGGATCTTGGCAGCGGCGGCGGCTTTCCCGGTCTGGTGCTGGCGGCGGCTTATCCTGCCCGCCGCTTTGTCCTGCTCGAGTCCGCCCGCAAAAAAACGGATTTTCTTAATGACAGCGCGGCGGCGCTTGATTTGGGCAATGTCTCCGCCCGCCCGCTGCGCGCCGAGGAGGCCGGGCAGCAGCCGCAATTGCGCGGCTGTTTTGATTGTATTATGGCGCGGGCAGTCGCCGAGCTGGCGGTTTTGGCCGAATACGCCTTGCCGCTCCTGCGTTTAGGCGGCGTTTTCCTGGCCTGGAAGGGGCCGGAACCGCAAGCGGAAATTGCGGCGGCAGCCCCGGCGCTGGCCGTATTAGGCGGCGAACTGTTGCAAAGCCGCGGCTATACCCTGCCTTTTTCCGGGGAAGGCCGCACCCTGACGGTAATTGGCAAAACCCGCGAGACGCCGCAAAAATATCCGCGCCGCTCCGGCATGCCGAGAAAAAAGCCGCTATAGGCCCTGCGCTGGCAAGCCCTGCCGCGGCGGGAAGCAAATGGCTATCAAGGACATAGCCGGCAGGCCTTATGCTTGCCGATAGCAGGCAGGATGTTATTTCCAGGCTTTGTGCGCGCCGCAAAAGGCGCGCTTAATTATTACTGTCACGACAAGGCTTCGGCGGCAAAACTGCCGCAACCTGGCCGCGCGGCCCATTATAGGCGGCTGCGGCCTTGGCCAAATCAGCTTGGCGCAACCAGGCGGCGGCTCACCCCTGTTAGTATGCAATTGCGGCGCGCCCGCGTGAAAACCCGTATCAGGTTTAATCCACAAAAAAATGCGAGCCGGGTTTCACGTGAAACAGGAGATTCGTCTTTGGGTCGAGAAATAGCAATAATCGGCAACACCTTTTTGCGGCCGCAGCGGTTGATCAAGATAAAAACCAGGCGGCCGTCACAATTGCCGCCATGCCGGATCAGGCCTTTGACGTGCCGGACAGCGGCAATATAGCAAAAGCATGAGGTAAAAAATGGGCAAAATCATCGCCATCGTCAACCAAAAAGGCGGCGTGGCCAAAACCACCACCGCGATTAATCTGGCCGCAGCGCTCGGGCTGCGCGGTTACCAGACTCTATTGCTCGACCTCGACCCGCAGGGCAATGCCACAAGCGGCCTTGGCGTCGACCGGCGGGAAATCCAGTATTGCATCTATGATCTGTTGATCAATGACGCGCCCTTTGAGGCGGTGCTGCATCATACCGAGTACCGCAATCTTGACCTGGTGCCTGCAACTATCCAGCTGGCGGGCGCTGAGGTGGAGCTTGTATCCGCTATTTCCCGCGAAAACAAGCTACGCCGCAGCTTGCGTCCGCAAAAGCCATTCTACGATTATATTCTGATTGATTGTCCGCCCTCGCTCGGCCTGCTTACTGTCAATGCGCTGGCCGCGGCGGACAGCCTGCTGGTGCCGCTGCAATGCGAATTTTATGCCCTGGAGGGGCTGACACAGCTGCTTTCTACTTATGAAATGATTCGCGGCGGCCTCAACCCGGAGCTGAAGATCGAGGGGGTTTTGCTTACCATGTTCGATTCGCGTACCAATCTCGCCGCCCAGGTGGCGGAGGAGGCGCGCGCTTATTTCGGCGCTAAGGTTTATGATACGGTGATTTCCCGCTCCGTACGGCTTTCCGAGGCGCCGAGCCATGGCGTGCCGGGGATTTTTTACGATCAAAAGGCGCGCGGCGCCGAGGAATACCAGGCTTTGGCGGAAGAATTCCTCAAAAAGCAGGCTGAGTATGGCCAGACGCCAAGTCAAGCGCCGGGCCATGCGACCGACTCCGCGTAAAAAACGCAAGGTAGCCCGGTATACTCAGGGGTCGGGGCGCGAGGCAATCATGGATATGGCAGACCGGCTGTCATGGTCGCAAGGCGGCCAACCGGGCGTAAAAAGCGCCGGATAATGCGCGGACTAGGCTTGCTAGCGGAGGCCGCAAGGCGGCCGGGCATGATCAGGAGCCGGAGCGCGAGGCAATCATGGATATGGCAGACCGGCTGTCATGGGCGCAAGGCGGTCAACCCGGCGTAAAAAGCGCCGGATAATGCGCGGATTAGGCTTTCTAGCCAAGACCGCAAGGCGGCCGGACATGGTCAGGAGCCGGGGCGCAAGGCAATCATAGGCTGATAAGGAGAGACATATGGCTAAAGCAAAAAAACAGGCATTAGGCAGGGGCTTGTCGGCGCTGCTCCCGGAGCGGCCCCAATTCGGCGAGGCGGGCGCAAACGAGCAGGTAGCCTATATTGCTATTGAGCGCTTGAGCGCTGATCCCGGACAGCCGCGGCATAATTTTGACGCGGACAAGCTTGCCGAGCTGGCGGAATCTATTCGCCAATTCGGCGTCATGCAGCCGCTTTTAGTTACCGCCACAATGGATGGCGATTATCGCATCGTCGCCGGCGAGCGCCGCCTGCGCGCCGCGCAATTGGCGGGCCTGGGCGAGCTGCCTTGTATCATTCGCAATTATCAGGAGAGGGAGCTGGCAGAGATCTCGCTGATCGAGAATATTCAGCGCGAGGATTTGACGGCTCTTGAGGAGGCGGCCGCTTATCGCAATTTGCTGGACAGCTTCGGCTATACGCAGGAAGCCCTGGCCGAGCGATTGGGCAAAAGCCGCCCCCATATCGCCAATACGCTGCGGCTGCTGCAGCTGGCCCCGCAATACCGCAAGCTCCTGGAGGAAGGCAAGCTGACTGCCGGGCATGCCCGGGCCTTGCTTTCGCTCCCGGACGCGCGCGCGCAGGGCCGGCTGGCCGAGGCCATCGTCAGCCGCGGCCTTTCGGTGCGCCAGGCTGAGGAATTAGCCAAGACTATGGGCAAAGCAAGGAAAATCCGTGCGGCAGGCGAATCGCCGCATGCCGCCTATATCCGCGATCTGGAAAAGCGTTTTACTAATCAGCTTGGTTTGCCGGTAAAAATGACGGGCGGGCCGGGGCACGGCAAGCTGGTCATTACCTATCGCAGCGGTGATGATTTGGCAAATTTGATCGACCGGCTGCTCGGTGAGCTGTCCGGCAGCTAAAGGGCGGGCGGGACGCCGCCAAGCCGCGGATATGAATAACCCTGCCGTTATGCTGCGGCGGGGTTTTTGTTCGCCTGGAAAAGAGCAGCCGCTGCGGGCCGGCATAATGACCCGGGCGCTGCGTTTGGTCCGGCGGTTGATAATCGGCGGGGCTGTGGCGTCCTCTTGCTTTCCCCGCCCAGGTCGCGAATATGAATAACCCTGCCGTTATGCTGCGGCGGGGTTATTGTTCGCCTGGAAAAGAACAGCCGCTGTAGGCGGGGTATAATGACCCGGGCGCTGCGTTTGGGCCGGCGGCTGATAATCGGCGGGGCTGCGGAGGACTCTTTCTTTCCCCGCCATGCCGGCGCGGAGCAACGGCATGGCATTGGCGCTCGGGCCCCTGCTTAAGCGCTGCAGCGCGCCCATAAGCAGGCTGGTGCTAAGCGCCGCCGGTTTGTTGGCCCCGGTATCTGATCCGGCCCACTGTTTTGTTGTGGCTGTGGCGAGCGCTATTGGTATCCCGCGTCGACTGGGAGCAGGCGGCATAAAGCAAGGCCCTGTGGTTTCACGTGAAACCGCAGGGCCTTAGATGTTGTCTGAGGTGTTGCCTCCGGGCGGACGGTTTGCGCCCGCCTTTCGACCAAGCCGGCTCTAGCGTGCCAGCTTAGCTAAGGCCAGGCCCGCGCTCTCGATTTCCTCCGGGGTATTGAACCAGCCGGGGGAAAAACGCAGGCAACCCTCTTCCATGGTGCCGAGCGCCCGATGCGCCGCAGGTGCGCAATGGTAGCCGGAGCGGATGGCAATGCCATAACGGCTGTCCAGGGCCGCGGAAATTTCTGCGGGATCGCGCTTGCCGATATTCAATGCCAGCACCGGGACTCGCGGCAAAGCCTGGTCCGGCATAAACAGCTCGATGCCGCGAATATTGCCTGCCATTTCCGCCAGACGGTCGGTAAGCGCCATTGATTTGCCGTATAGCTCGGCGATGCCGATATTGCTGACAAAAGAGAGCGCGGCGCCCAGTCCGGCGATGCCGGGGACATTGAGGCTGCCCGATTCCAGGCGGTCGGGGTAGAAATCCGGCTGGGCGCGCTCCTCGCTTAAATTACCCGTGCCGCCGCGGACGAAGGGCGCGGGCGAAACCCGGTCGGAAACGAGCAATAAACCGATGCCGGGCGGTCCGTATAAGGCCTTATGCCCGGCCAAAGCCAGCATTGAAAGCGGCGTTTTGCCCATGTTTATCTCTATAAGTCCCGCGCTTTGCGCCGCGTCTACCAGCAAGGGGATATTTCTTTGGCGGCAAATGCGACAGATTTCCTCAAGCGGCGCCACAGCGCCGCAAACATTGGAGGCATGCGTCAGCGCCATAAGCGCCGGATGGACACGGCCGGCGCAGGCGGCGGTGATCGCATCTGTTCGCAGATAGCCGTATTTATCCCCGCGCAGCGCTACAATTTTGATTTTACCCGCATCTTCAAGGGCGGTGGCGGGCCGGCTGACGGAATTATGCTCCATGCCGGGCAAAAGCAGCGTATCCCCATCGCGGAGCAGGCCGCAGATAGCCATATTCAGGCTCATCGTGGCGCCGGCCGTAAATATGACCCGGCTGGGGTCGGCAAGGCCGAAGAATTGAGCCGCTTGTTGCCGCACGCCCTCTACCATGGCTGCCGTCCGCCGCGTCATCTCATGATTGCCGCGGCCGGGATTGGCCCCGTAAATATCGAGCGCCCGCGCCATCGCCGCCCCGATTGCCGGGGGCTTGGGATGGCTGCCCGCGGCATTATCAAGATAAATCATTCAATCACCTCTCTGCGCTGTCCCGCGCAATTGGCTTAGCATTATCAGCGGGACGCCGCCCTGCCCGGCAAATCAAGGCCCCGCCTGCTTTATCCGCCGCTCCGACGGCTCGGCGGGCCGCCTGCATCAGCGGCCGGGGCCGGGCAAGCGTCCTTCTTTATCATATGCGCCGCCCCGCCCCTTGGTCATAAGCAAAACGGACAGGACATATATTTAGCCAAGGGCCAAGGCATTGCCTTGCCGTGGCGCGAGGAACGGCTACTATTTCGATCGGGGGTACAGGGGCTTGGAGATGCGCAAAGCCTATTGTATGGCAAAGGAGCAATTGTATGCCGCATGCGGCGGCGAGGGTGGTCTTAGCCGGGCCGAAGCGGCGCAGAAACTGCGTTTGCTTGGGCCGAATGAATTGCCGCGCGAGGCGGCGCCGGGTATGCTTTCCCGGTTCATCGCCCAGCTATCCGACCCAATGGTTCTAATCCTGCTTGTGGCGGCCCTGATTTCCGCATTGCTCGGCGAGTGGACGGACAGCGCGGTGATTGCCGCTGTAGTAGCCTTGAACGCGGCGCTTGGATTGTATCAGGAGGGCCGGGCGGAGCGGGCGGCTGAAGCGCTGGCCGCCATGAACAGCGAAACCTCCCTGGTGCGGCGCGAAGGCCATGTGCTGCGTATTCCCAGCCGCGAGCTGGTAATCGGCGATTTGGTGCTGCTGGAAACCGGCGACGCCGTTCCGGCTGATCTAAGGCTCGTGGAGGCCTTTAATCTGCGTCTTGATGAAAGCTCGCTCACCGGCGAAAGCCATCCGGTCGATAAAGACAGCGCTCCCCTGCCGCCCGGGCCGGACGAGCCGCCCCTGTCCCGGCTGACGAATATGGCCTTTATGGGCAGCCCGGTCGTTTATGGCCGGGGCCTGGGGCTGGTGACGGCCACGGGCGCTGAGACGCGCATGGGGCGGATCGCCGGGCTGCTCGCCGATACAAGCCTGGGCAAAACGCCGCTGCAAAAGCGCCTGGCCGCGCTGTCGCGCATCCTTACCCTGGCTGTATGCCTCATCTGTGTGCTCGTCTTTTTCCTCGTCCTCTCCGGCCTGCACGGCCATAGCCTTGATAATCTGCTCGCCGCCTTTATGCTTGCCGTATCGCTGGCTGTGGCCGCTATTCCCGAGGGGCTCGTGGTGGTGGTGACGCTGGTGCTGTCGCTCGGCATGAAGCGGATGAGCCGCGCCAAGGCCATTATCCGCCGCCTGTCCGCCGTGGAGACGCTGGGCTCGGTGCAAGTAATTTGCTCCGATAAAACCGGCACATTGACCCAAAACCGCATGACAGTGCGTGAGATCATTGGCCATCCCCTGCTGATCCGCGCTATATGCCTATGCAATGATTGTGAGCCGGAGCAGGGCGAATTGCGCGGCGAGCCCACAGAGGCGGCTCTTTACCGTTATGCTGTCGAGCAGGGCGAAAACCCGGAGCAACTGCGCCGCGATTATCCGCGCTGCGCTGAGCTGCCTTTTGATAGCAGCCGCAAAGCCATGACCACTTTTCATCGCGACAACGGCCGCTGCATCAGCTTTACCAAGGGCGCGCCGGAGCGGCTGCTCTGCTGTTGCAGCGAGTATCTGGATGAGAAAGGCCGGGTCAGGCCGCTTAGCGCGGAATTGCGGCAGCAGATTATGTTGCAAAACCAACAAATGGCGGCGCAGGCTCTGCGCGTGCTAGCGGCTGCTTATGCCGAGGCCGCGGATCAGGACGCGGCGCTGCGGCGCGGCGAGCAGGAGCTTATTTATCTTGGTCTCGTCGGTCTTAATGATCCGCCGCGGCCTGAGGTCAAGGCGGCGGTGCGCGAGGCGCATCGGGCGGGCATCCGCGTGGTCATGGTGACGGGCGATCAATTGGCGACGGCAGAGGCCATTGGTCGGGAGCTGGGCATTTTCCATGAGGGCGACGAGGTGGCAGAGGGAGCGCAGATTTCGGCGATGAGCGAGAGCGAGCTGCGCCGCCGCCTGAAGCGGATCAGCGTTTTCGCCCGGGTGCTGCCAGAGGATAAGCTGCGCATCGTGCGCGCCTGGCAGGCGCAAAATAAGGTCACCGCCATGACGGGCGACGGGGTCAATGACGCGCCGGCTTTAAAGGCGGCTGATATCGGCATCGGTATGGGGCGCTGCGGCTCCGAGGTCAGCCGCCGTGCATCAGCCCTGGTGCTGGCTGATGATAATTTTGCCACCATCATCGCCGCTGTGGCCGAGGGCCGCCGCATTTATGAAAATATCCGCCGCGCCCTGCAATTCCTTTTATCGTCCAATCTTGCCGAGGTGCTGGCCATACTTATCGGCGCGCTGCTGGGCGTGACCGTGTTTTTGCCCATCCATCTCTTATGGATCAATCTCATCACCGACAGCTTCCCCGCTATCGCTCTTGGCATGGAAAAAGGAGCGCCGGACGCCATGCAAAAGCCGCCTCATGCCGCGGACGCCGGAATTTTCAGCGGCGGCATGGGCTTTGATATACTATGGCAGGGCATGCTGGTGGCGGCGCTGACCCTAGCCGCTTTTTTGCTGGCCCTGCCCCGGGGCGGCCAGGAGGCGACGAGCATGGCCTTTATCACCATGACAATGGCTGAGTTGGTCCAGGCGATCAATATGCGCAACCGCAGGGGTTCCCTGTTGCGGCTCAAGACCACCAATATCTGGCTGGCTGTTTCCGCGGGCGGCGCGGTGCTGATCAATCTGCTGCTGTTCTATGTGCCGCCGCTGACCGATTTATTCCAATTAGCGCCTTTGCCGCCGCTGCAAATAGCCCTGGCGCTGGGGCTAGGCTTCCTGCTGCTGCCAATGGTGGAGCTGGGCAAATTTTTGCGCAATCTGGGCGGCAGCGGCAAAGACTGACAAGTAGTCGCAGGATAGTGGCTGTTGAGGCAGGAAGATTGCCTGAAGCGGAGAATAATCTAATATTAACGGCAAAGCCGGAATCCGCCAAGGCAGGTGAAAGCGTACGGATCAGCAGCGAAAAAAACTAGATCTCTCGGAATTTGCCCTGCGCCGCAACATTTCGGTACCCAATTTTTTCTCCATGTTGCGGGTGCTGATGATCCCGCTGATCATTTGGCTGTATCTTACAGACCGGGTCTGGCTGTCGGCGATTATGGTCGGCGCGTCAGCCCTGACCGATGGCGTGGATGGCTATATTGCCCGCCGCTATGATCAGATCACGCCATTGGGCAAGGTGCTTGACCCGCTGGCCGATAAGCTGACGCAGATCACCCTCGCCGTATTTTTGATCAAGGATTATCCGGTCGTGATCCCCTTGGCCATCGTGCTGACGGTTAAGGAATTGCTGATGCTGCGCTGGGGTCTTTCCCTGCTGCGCGCCGGACTGCCGCCTTTTTCCGCCCGCTGGTGGGGCAAGCTCGCCACCGGCGCTTTCTATGTCGGCACCGTACTGGTAATACTCTTTTCCCAACAATTAGGCAATGGCGGGCGTTTCCTGATCTTTTTTCTCATCACAGCGCTGATGCTTTATTCCATGCTGCGTTATGGGGTTTTGTTCCGGGAGAAAATTAAGCGGGTATCCTGAGCCGGACAATGATCAGCCTGCTTTTATTCCTCGCGGAACGCTGCGGGGAATTTTTGTTTCCGCGGCGGCTGCGCAATTGCGTTTTGCCGCATACATATGGTTAGGGAAAGATAGCGGCCGGCTGCCTCCCCTGCGCCGCCAACAAGAGGCGGCGTTTGCGGGGGAGCCGGCCGGCAGCCCAAAAGGAGTGAGCTTATGACCGGGATTCCCAAAAGCAGCCAGGCCAGTCCGCATCTGGAGCAGGATCTGCTTTGGTATAGCTTCCCTTTGCTCGATGCATATGCCGACCGGCTCAGCCATGGCTTTTCCAGCCGTCTTGGCGGTGTGAGCCGGGGCGACTTTGCCTCGCTTAATCTGGGCATCGGCCGTGGCGACGACCCGCAGCTGGTACGGGAGAATTACCGCCGCTTTGGCGCTGCCTGCGGCTTTCTTGCGGAGCGCGGCGTTTTTAGCTGGCAGACTCATGGCGTGGAGCTGCGCGAGGCAACGCCGGCCGATAGCGGCAAAGGCCTGCTTCATCCGCGCGATTACCGCGGCGTGGACGGACTTATCTGCCGCGAGCCGGGCCTGCCCCTGCTCACTCATTATGCCGACTGCGTGCCGCTCTTTTTCTATAGCCCAGACCGCCATCTCATCGCCCTCTCCCATGCCGGCTGGCGCGGCACAGCGGCCCGCATGGCTGCGGTCACTGTGCGGCGGTTGATTGCGCTGGGCTGCGACGCGGCGCAAATCCGCGGCGTAATCGGCCCCTCGGCCGGGCCGGAGCGCTATCAGGTGGGCGCGGATGTGGCACAGGCCTTTACGGATTTTCGCGACGAGCAGGGCGCTGTTTTGCGCCGCGACCCCGAAGGCCGGGACGATAGGTATTTGCTCGACCTCTGGCGCGCCAACCGTATCGCCATGCTGGAGGCGGGGCTGCAACCGCAGCATATCGCCATTGCCGGTCTGTGTACGATCAGCCGCCCGGATATATTCTACTCGCATCGGGTGCAGGGCGAAGCACGCGGCGCGCTCGCCGCCTTCATGATGCTCAAATAAAGCCGCGCGCTGTCGCGGCCATAATGGTCGGCTGATCGCTTCGTCCGCATGCTTTGCCTTGGAGAAGCAGGCGCGGCACAAGGAAAAATCCGCTTGCCCCACGAAATATGTCGGTAAAGGCCGGCCGCGGCCGCTCAGGGACGGAGGAAAAGCAATGACAGTGCTGCGAGCTGTACGCCTGGACGAGCAGGACAGGCTGATAATTATCGACCAGACCAAGCTGCCGGGGGAGCTGGTGTTTGTGGAGCTGCGGGATAAGACGGGCCTTATCGACGCTATCGCGCGGCTTAAAGTGCGCGGCGCGCCCGCCATTGGTATCGCGGCGGCTTATGGCGTTTTTGTCCTGGCCCGGAGCTATAGCGGCTTAGCGCGGCTGGAATTCCTGGAGGCCCTGCGCGCCGATATCGCGCAAATCCGCCATGTACGCCCCACGGCAATCAATCTCGCCTGGGCCCTGGCGCGCATGGAGGAAATGCTGCGGCAGCATGAGCATGAGCAGCCGCGGCAGATACTGCCCTGGCTGCGCCGGGAAGCGCAGGCGATCTTTGATGAGGACGCGGCTATTTGCCGCGCTATCGCGGCTCATGGCGCGCCGCTGATTAGGGACGGCATGGGCGTGCTGACGCATTGTAATGCCGGCTGGCTGGCAACGAGCGAGCTGGGGACGGCCCTAGCGCCTATCTATGCCGCGCAGGAGCAGGGAAAGAAATTCCGCGTCTATTGCGACGAGACCCGCCCGCTGCTTCAGGGGGCGCGGCTCACCGCTTATGAGCTGATGGCGGCGCAGGTGGAGACGATATTGCTCTGCGATAATATGGCAGCCTCACTCATGGCCGCGGCTCAGGTGGATATTGTCTTTGTCGGCGCCGACCGGGTGGCTGCCAACGGCGATGTGGCCAATAAAATCGGCACATTATCGCTGGCGATCAATGCGGCGCATTTTGGCATACCGTTTTATGTCTGCGCCCCCTCGTCTACCCTGGATCAATCCGCCCCAACAGGCGCGCAGATTCAAATCGAGCAGCGCGACGCCCTGGAAATCACGGAAATGTGGTATAAGGAGCGGATGGCTCCCGCCGGAGTGGGCGTATATAATGCCGCTTTTGACGTCACGCCGCGCGAGTTGATCACCGGGCTGATCACCGAGGCTGGGATCAAATATTTTTAAGCGCGTGGCGCCATGTGGTCGGTTTGCGGGGCCTATATTCGGCTTTGTCACATATATTTTGGCGTATGGAGCAATGAGCGGCCCGCGCCGGGGAGGGAATTATGCATAAAGCGGCGTTAAGCGACAATATAGCGCAAATGATCGAGGCGGGGCGGCGCTTATGGCAGCGCGGCCTGGTGGCGGCTAATGACGGCAATTTGAGCTGCCGCCGCGATACGGGCTTTCTCATCACCCGCAGCGGCGTCAGCAAGGGTTTTCTTTTGCCCGAGGATATACTGGAGCTGGACGCGGAATGGCAAAAAGTGGCGGGCGAGGGTCTGATCTCCAGCGAATACAGGCTGCATCAGGCTCTTTATGCCGCTGATCCGCAGATTCGGGCCATTGTCCATGCCCATCCGCCCTATGCCACGGCTTATGCGCTCTCCGAGGCTGATCTCAATGATTGCCCGCTTGAGGAAATCCGTATTCAGCTGGGCCGCATCGCCAGACTGCCTTTCGCGCCCGCGGGCAGCCGCGAGGTAGCGGAGCTGGCCGCGGCGGGCATGGCCGGCGCGCGGGCCGGGCTGATGCTGCGTCATGGCACTCTTACGGTGGGCGAGGATATGGAACAGGCTTATTTTCGCATGGAGGCGCTGGAGCAGGCGGCGCAAATTGCTTGGCTGGCGCATGGTTTAAGATGAAACGGCCCTGGCAGCCGCATGACGACAGCCAAAAAGAAGCGCGGCGGGCGCGGCTGGCTCATATACGGGCCTGGCGTTTTTTCCGTGCCAGCCTCGTCATTGCGGCGGCGATTTGCGTCATCGTTTTTTTGCTTCTCGGCGGCGCGGAGGGCCTGCTGCGACATGAGGCGGTAAGCGGGTCGCCGCAGCCGGGCGACGCGGCTCCTTTGGCCAAAATCGCCGCCCAACCGCAGCAGCGCCTCGTGCCGGACGGCCGCCCCGTGGTGGCGCTGACCTTTGACGACGGCCCCAATGACAGCATTACGCCGGCGCTGATCAAGGTCTTGAACGAGCGCGGCGTGACGGCCACTTTTTTCATGCTCGGCGAGCGGATCGAGCAATATCCGGATGTGGCGCTGCTGGCCTATGAGAGCGGCCATCAGATCGCCAGCCATACTTATAACCACAAAAGCCCGCTGACCAGGCTGGGCGAGCAGGAACTGGCGCGGGAGGTCAATGACGCCATCGGCGCGATCCGCGGCGTCATCGGCGAAGACCCGGCCTATATGCGGCCGCCTTTTGGCGAGATCAACCGGCAGACGGCGCTGACCGTCGGCTGGCCGATGATATTATGGACGGTAGACCCGCGCGACTGGGAATGCCAAAACGCGGATCAGATTTATGATGTGGTGATGGACAATATCTATGACGGCGCCGTAGTGCTGATGCATGATAAATATGACTCGACGCTGGAGGCGGCGCAGCGCGTTATCGATACGCTGATCGAGCAGGACTGGCGCTTCGTCACCATTGAGCAGTATTATCAGCTATACGGCATCGACACCCTGCCCGGCCATGTTTACCGGGGCCAAACAGAAGTTATGCTGCAGTAAACAGCGGGCAGCGCCTGACCCCGGCGTATGCATAAAATATTCCCGGGCCGGTATGGCTCGGGAATATTGTGTTTCACGGCAAACAAAAACAGGCGTCCGCCCAGTATAACAGGGGTTGGGTGCGTTGCCTTTGCCGCTTAAACGCGCTTCGCCGCAGATGCGTCATCATTTGCCGGCTTGCGTTTGCTTGGCGCGATAATCAGCCTCAAAAACAGAACGCGGCGTGCGCATCAGCACGATAATGCCGAGAATAAAAAGTAGGCCGATCCCCAGCAGGCCAAAGGAGGAGCGGCCGGACAGCGAAGCCGCTGTGGCGTAAATAAAGGGGCCGATCATGGTGGCGAATTTGCCGAAAATATCGAAGAAGCCGAAAAATTCATTACTGCGCTCCGGCGGTATCATGCGGCCGAACTGCGAGCGGGACAGAGCTTGCAGGCCGCCCTGCGATGTGCCGACGAGGATAGCCAGTACCCAAAAGAGAATGCTGGAGAGACGCCGCGCCGGGGCGTAAACGGCCTGGGCCGCGGCTTCGCCGCCTGTTTGCCGCAGCAGCTCCGCGTGCAGACCGGCCTGCTCCAGGGAGAAGCCCATATAAAATCCGACCAGGCAAACGAGGAGATAAACGCAGATGCCAAACAACAGGGTGCGGCGTACGCCAAAGCGGCCGGACAGATGGGCGAAAGCGATAGAGCAAGGTATGGCGACGATTTGGGTCAGCATAAGCGCCAGCAGCATCTGCAGGGCGCTCAGGCCGATGGCCGTGCCGTATGAGGTGGCCATATGGATCACAGTGCCTACGCCGTCGATATAGAGGAAATAGGCGATCATGAACAGCAGCAGGCCTTGGTCCCCGGCGATATCGCGGACTGTTCTGACGATATTGCGCAGGGCCGCGCGGATAATGCCGCTTTTAGGGCGGGGCATATAATGGCGCTGCTGCACCTTGAGGATGATCGGCAGGGAAAAGGCGGCCCACCAAAAGGAAGTCAGTACCACGCTGCATTTGACAGCCACGGTATTGCTGATATGCAGCGTAGGGGCCAGCAGCAGCAGGATGAGGATGATGACAAAGGGCACGGTACTGCCGCCCAGATAGCCCAAAGCATAGCCCTTGGCCGAGACCATATTCATCCGCTCTGGCGTAGTGACGTCCGTTAAAAAGCTGTCATAGAAAAGGCAGCTCAGGGCAAAGCCGATATAAGAAATAATATAACCTGCCAGCATCAACTGCCAGTGGTCGAAAATAGCCATAAACAGGGTGAAGAAGCAGCCAATGGCAATGCTGATCACCATCAGGCGTTTTTTCATGCCGGCGAAATCAGCGACCGAGCCCATAAACGGCGCCAGCAGCACCACGAGCAAAGTGGCAAGAGAGGTGCCATAACCCCACATGACATCGCCCGCTACTCCCTCGCGCTCTGCCATCGTGGTAAAATAAATGGGGAAAACCGAAGACATAATAATCGTGGCGTAAACTGAATTCGCCCAGTCATACATAGCCCAGGCGAATTCGTTTTTCGTCAATTTTTGCCTTTTGAATAATGCCACGCTTGTTTTCCTCTTTTTCCCGACTGTTTCTTTAATTAGACAGTATATAAAAATATTCCTGTTTTAGTGGGCTAATCCTGCCGCCGCGGCTTTTTTGTGCAAAATTTACCTTGTTGCGGGTTGGGCGGGCCTATTTACAGCCGGGTAGCGTTATGGTACAATAACGCGATAGAAAAGGCCGTGTCAA
>JAAYYR010000014.1 GCA_012515255.1 Clostridia bacterium
AAATATGAAAAGATCCATATCTAAAGAGCTGCTGATTGCGGCAGCATAAAGCCGATTGGCGTATAAAAACCCCCAAAATGCCAGAAGGGTACATGTTCTCCCGGTTCTGGTATTTTGGAGGTTTTTATATCCGGCTTGGGCGCGCGGCCTGATTTATGCATCAAAGGCTTGTCACCGATATTATGGCCAAGCATATCATAAACTAGATGGCTAAATTTATTCGCCATGATATTTTGGGGGAGGCGATAGAATGTGTAATACTTGCCGTACAAGAGTTGCCCGTACATGTATTGCAATCCATCCCTGCTGTTTGGGTATTTATTGCTGGAGCTGCTTTTGGTATTACAATTGTTGCTGCGGAAGATGGTAAATCAATGTTCCTGCCATAGATGGCGAAGCGCTAAACACATGGCGCCGCCGGCAAGACTGCCCGCATAGCAAAGCGATTGCTAAAAGAGGCCGCCCGCAAAACCGGGGCGGCCTCTTTACATGCCTAACGGATGACGGCTGACATAGCCGGCTTCATAATAATCCTAATAGCGGGCGCGGTTTTTACGCGGCCCATGATCCGCCTCGGGAATATCGACAAAAGCGAGGTTGAATTGATCATCCAAAGTCTCAATAAATGCCGCAAGCAGTTTGGCGGTTTCCACGGCGTCATATAAATTACATACTTCGATGGAGCTGTGGGTATATCTCGTCGGTACCTTGAGCGTAACAGAAGGCGTGCCGCCGGCGCCTGTATGCTGCACAGCCGCGGGATCGGAAGTGACATATTGCATATTTCCCTCTACGGCGTATTTTATGCCCTGCGCCTGGGCGACTTTGATCAGCCGCTCATTAATACGCTGATTGCCGACCAGGCCGGCCATACCGCCGCCCCAGGCCAGATCGCTGACTGAGATATAGACGCCGTTGCCGACGCTCGTGCAAACCTCGGCTAAGGTGCAATTGGGCGAGGTGCCGACGCCATCGCCGTTATTGGTCTGTGGCCCTTGCTCGGAAATCGTGCCGTCCACGCCGACGCAAAGATCCGCGTCGAGCAAAATACCCGCATTGCCGGCTCCGCGCAGGCCGATTTCTTCCTGGGTCGCGCCGACCATGTAGACGGTAGGATAAATATCCTTGCCCTGAAGGATTTTCAAGGCTTCGACCAGGGCCAGCAAGCCGATTTTATCATCGAGGCCGCGGCATGTTATCATCCCGGTGCTGCCATCGCCCAGCCACTGCAGATCAGTGTCATAGACGATTTGCTGCCCGGGGCGGATGCCCATCGCTAAGGCCTCGTCGCGGGTTTTGGCTCCCACATCTATGAATTGGTCGTTCATATTGGGGGTTATGATTAATTCCTCGGGGTAGTATTTGCCCTCAACGCCGCCGAAATTGAAATGGGAATGCCCGGGCTGGGAGGCGTTTACGCCGTAAACCGCCCCTTGATGGGTAATGATTCTCATTCTTTGCCCATAGGATAAAAACGGCGGTATCATGCCCATATTATAGAACCTGATATAGCCGTCCGGCTCTATATGCTCGACGATAAAGCCAACAGAGTCGCTATGTGCCGGACAATAAATAATCGGCCCGTCGGGAGCGCCCCGCCGCTTGCCATAAACATTGCCCGTATGATCGACATGTACCGAATCGCAAAGCGGCTTAAAGAGCTGGACAAGCTCTTTGGCGATACCTTGCTCAAACCCGGGCGTGCTGGGTACATCGGTCATTCTTTTTAGCGTCGCAAATACAGACTGTAATTCTGGGGGGAATTTGGGGGCCGGTTGCATTTTTCGAGGATCCTCGATCATTCTCCAATCATTCATACTGTTCATTTTGGATCTCCTTTCAAATTTTCT
>JAAYYR010000136.1 GCA_012515255.1 Clostridia bacterium
TGAGATATGCCGCTACGCCGCGCTGATTAACAATTTAATGATTTTAGCCGGGAAATTTTGCTTATCCTGCCGGGAAACGGTCATACTATCCGCAGCAGTCTTTAGCTCAAAAAAGCGATTTGATATGGAGGGAGAAAAAATGCCGCATAATAGGCTTGACCCTGAAGAAATGCAGCGCCTCAATGAACAGCTGGCCAATGATTCCTTTGCCAATGAAGGAGGCCCGCGCCGTCGCATTCAAGACGCCCGGGAAGAGCTTGAGCTCACCGACGCCACCCGCGTTGTCAGCGCCGAGGAAATCAACCGGGACAGCGAACTGGACGACGGCTAAGCATAAAGCGCGCGCTTGAGCCGCGCATAAACAAAAGACGCCGGCAATTGCCGGCGTCTTTTAGCCTGCTTTATCCTTAATAATACAATCCCAATGGCCTAGGCTCTATACTCTTCATATTGGCGAAGCAGTTTCACGAATAAAGCGGGTATCTTAGCCAAATTCTGCGGCGTTTCCACATAAGAGATGCGGAATTGGCTTTTCCACGGATGATCCGCCGCCGCCTGATGGTCATAGAATCCGTCCATCGGCGACACGAGCAGCGTTGTGTCTACTCCGTCGATCGACACAGAACCTTGCTCCGCGCAATAAAGAACGAATTCAGTGGCGTCAAATCCCGGTTTAACGACATTTTTCACATCAACGACCGAATAGATCGCAGCGTCGGGACTGGAGACGATCAAGCCCGGTTCCTCCTGCTTCAGGCCATTATAGACCATCATAATCTGCTGCCGGTAATAATCGCGGCATTTTTTGCACCAGGCGGCGATTTGTTCCCGGCTTTGATGGGCCAGCGCGCCGAAGATATATTGGCCGATCGCGTTTGCGCAGAGATTAGCGGTGTATTCGGCGACCGCGCCATCATGGAAAGCGGCATTATCCGTGATCATAGCGCCAATTCGCAGGCCGCAGGCATTCCAGACCTTGGAGGAAGTCTCAAGGCCGATCCTTCTGCCCTCTATCCCCGGCACCTCAGCGTCGGTAATGCCCCAAATGCTCACCAGTTTTTTAGTTGCTTCGTCATAATATAATTCGCGGTAAGCCTCGTCGCTGACCATCCACATATTGTATTTGACGCATAAGCGCGCCAAAGCGGTCATGGTGCCATAATCATAGAGCTGCCCAGTGGGATTGTCATAAGGAATAACGACCAAGGCGCCGGGGCGGCTGTCTTGTATCACCTTTTCAATCTCATCCAGGCGCGGCAGGGCAAATTTGCCGTCTTGATTCAGACAGCGTTTGACCGCCACGGTATGGCGGCCGATCCTTTTGGCCAAAGAAAGATAATTCGTATAGGCCGGGTCGATCAAGAGCAGGGGCTTTTCATGCGTTCCGGCGGGGCCGCATACCCCGAGCAAAAGCAATTCCATGGCGGCGGAAGCGCCGTCTGTAATCTGTACGAGCAGCTTTTCCGCTGCGAAGCCCTCGCAGTGCAGGATGTTTTTGAAAGCATCCCGGCACTCTGTCGTGCCGGCGGTGTCCGTATAACGCATCGCGCCGCCGCTAAACGGGCTGTCCGGCGCGTCAAGGCCAAACATCCGCTCCTGCATCGCCGGGTTCATCGGCAAAGAAACATTGCCGATGCTGACATTGATCACTGCTTGCGGCTTAACCCGGCGCGCTGTAAATTTTTCTTGGGCCAGCCGAATATCCGAAGGTTTTCTCGATGCGAAATGCGCCGATAGCATTGGTTGATTCATATGAGCCTCCATCGATCATTTTCCGCGGGATGGTCGGGTAAATTACGGCGAAATGCCTGAGTCATCAAGACAAACGGTTTTCTGGCGCCAGGCGGGCCAAAAAGCCATCGGCTCCCGGCAGCCTGTTTGTCCCCAATCGTCAAAGATAGATATATAATTATACCCCCGGAGCTTTTTTTTTTCAATGCGCAAAATAAATCAGGATCGCCAAAGCATGGCGCGGCCGCCCCAAATTAGCGCGTTGTGGATTCTCATCCGCTTGATCTGGCTATATAAAATATCTCCAATTTGATAATATTAATAGGTTCAAATGCCTAATATAATACGAGGCAGTATGACTTTAACCCATACCCTACCAGGAGGCATGATATGAACAATAAGCGTCTTTTAACTATTCAGGACATTTCCTGCGTCGGTCAGTGCTCGCTGACCGTCGCCCTGCCGATCATTTCCGCATGCGGCATTGAAACGAGTATTTTGCCCTCGGCGGTATTATCGACGCATACATCCGGCTTCAGCGGTTTTACCTTTCGCGACTTAACCGATGATATCCCGGCGATTCAAGAGCATTGGCAGAAAGAACATATTGCTTTTGACGCCATCTATACCGGCTATCTGGGCAGCACCAAGCAGATCGACTATGTCAAAAGCATTTTGGATACGATGCTGAAAGAGGGCGGCCAATCGATCGTCGATCCCGCCATGGCCGATAACGGGCAGCTTTATCCATTATTTGATATGGAATATGTCGAGGCGATGAAAAAGCTATGCTTCGCGGCTGATATCATCATCCCCAATATTACCGAGGCCTGCCTGCTGACCGGTCTGGAGTATCGCGGCGAATACGATGAGGCCTATATTGACGAGCTACTCGCGAGGCTGGCGGCAGCCGGGGCTAAAACAGTGGTGCTCACCGGTGTCGGCTATACGCCGGACACAACAGGCGTCGTGGTATGGGAAAACAGCAAGAAATTTTATTATCAGCATCATAAATACCCGCGCGGCTGCCATGGTACCGGCGATGTATACGCTTCGGCTTTTGTCGGCGCTTACCTCAATGGCAAAAGCGTTACTGAAGCCGCCACGATAGCCGCTGATTATACCGTATTATGCATCGAAAAAACTTTGAATGACAAAGACCATTGGTACGGCGTTAAATTCGAAGCGGCGCTCAAAGACTTGATCCTGCAGCTTAGCGAATAAACGCTTCCATTCCCGATCAACGGGCTGGACAAGCCTTGCCCGCAGATAAGATAACCCCCCGCCGCATAGCGGCCGGGGGGTTTTTGCTTGCGCATCATATTACGCTTTTACGTCTCTTGGGCCAAAAGGGATAGGCCCGCGCTGAACTGCCCCTGCCGCCAATAATCAGGGCCGCGCCGATCAAAACAGCCGCACCGGCCATGATTTGCAATGGATAAACAGCCAGAGTGGACGCTGGAATCAGCAAGGGCAGCAAACCGATGGCCCCGGCCGGCGGAAAGTATAGCTTGCTGCATTCAATAATCAACAGCAAAAGAGCCAAAACGCAGCCGGCGCAGCAGACCAAAGACAGGCCGAGCGTTTCGCAGAGCAAAAGCCTGCCATAAGCGCCAATCACCGCAGCCGCCGCCGTTAAAAGCCATATGCGCAGCGGTTTTTGGCGGGCCGGACTGCGCGGCGCCGCCAGCTCGGCAAAGATCACGATCAGCGGCGGCGCTAAATAGAAGAGGCTTTTCAGCACAAAAACAGCGATAGCTGCCAGCAGTGCTAAAACCGCTAAAAGCAGGCCCCAATGTTTTAACTGGGCGTATATACCCGGTTGGGCAACTATGACCCGCCTGGTACGCAGACCGCGCGCTTCGAGCAAGTATTGCACAGACACGATGATAATAATCGACGCCGCCACAGAGAGCGGATACAGCCAGCTATGCGTCTGCAAGAATACAGGAAGAATACAAGCGGAAATTATGGGCAGGAATGTGCTTTGCGCCAGGATGAGAAGAAGGCCGCAAAAAGCGAAACCCAGCAGTATCTGCATATAAACAGGCAGCCCGCTTTGCACGAGCAATACGCCGCCGGCCGCGGCGGCGGACAGCAGAACGACCATGGTTATTTTGCCCGCGTTCCAGCGCTGGACAACTGCGACCCAAGCGCCGATGACTAAGGCGGCCATTTCCGGGAAAATAATTTCCGGTTCATTGAAGTATTGCGCCAGACCGGTCATAAGCAGTACCGGAAGAAGCGCCAGAGAGCAGCGGAACAATTTCGCCATTATTCCGCCGGCGTCGATAGGTATTTTTCTCATCATATGCGACTATAAAAGATTCCCGTTAATTTTGGGCCGCCCATATCCTGATTCCAGCAAATAATTATGACATGCGCGGTCCCCTTTATCTGTATAGCTGACAAAAAGCGCCAAGATAATATCAGCGGTGTCGCGTCCATTGCGCGCTATCGCTGTTCTTCGCAATAAATAAAAGTGCAGCTTTATAATTTATTATATCATACCCCCTTATTTCTGCCTAGATCAAAAACTGTCTGCTTGTCCACCTGCGCCGATAATGCCGCCAAAGATTGATCGATCAATGTTCTCCTGATCGATTTTTCCTCCTGCGCATTTTTATGAGGATCGCCTAGGGGATACGGGATAGCGACCGCGGGGACGATGCGGTTTGCCCCTACGGTCAGGGAGATCGGGATGATGGTGCAAATATGGGCGACCGGAATGCCGGCACGCTCGATTTCTTTGGCCATCGTTGCGCCGCAACGGGTACAAGTGCCTCAGGTCGAGGTCAAAATCACCGCGTCGACAGCGTCGGCGCGCAAATCACGGGCCATATTTTCGGCAAAGACTTTGGCATTGCCCACAGATGTGCCATTGCCCACAGTGGAATAAAAATACGGATACAGGCCGCCGATTTTTCCCGCTTGCGCATATTCGCGCAAAATATCCACCGGCAAGGCCCGATCGGGGTCTGCATTGACATAAACAGGGTCATAGCCGCCATGCGCCGTTTCATAATCAGCGGAAAACAAATCGTCAATATTGTTAAGCGGGTATTTCCCATATTTGGTCGCGCTGGAAGACTCGATATGATCCGGATTGCCTTTAGGGACAATGCCGCCTGTCGTAATAAGGGCTATTTTAGCTTTTTTTATCTCCGCGACCGGCGGCGGCGCTTGTACCCGGTCAAAAATCGGCATTGGATATTCCGTCGCATAACTTTCGCCCTTCAATTTTCGCATCAGCATCTCAACCGCTCTTTGCGAGCCTCTTTTACAGGCAAAAAAATTAACGCGGACGCCATTGGGCAGATAGCCCTCCTCTTTGGAAGCGCCGATTGTTTCGCCCCGCGCCAGTTTTAACGCCAAAGCAGCCATCAGGCTCACAGCCTCTTTCATGCCGGCGGCGCTGCTTTTAGTAGCGATAATATACACTTTTTGCCGATACTGCTCTGCCCCGGGGTTTTCTTTATACATGCCGCCGACCGCGGGTATGCGCAGATTTTCTTGAACCGCGGCGGCTATTTCGCCGCAGGCCATGCCATATCTGCCCGCGTTAAATGCAGGCCCGGCAATGACAAAATGCGGCTCAAAAGCTTTGATCAGCGCTAAAATCTCTTGAGCTGCCGCTTCCGGCCTCTCATTAAAATAAGAATCGCCGCAA
>JAAYYR010000137.1 GCA_012515255.1 Clostridia bacterium
CCCGCCACCGCGCTTTGATAGCGCAGGCTGAGCTTTTCGCCGCCGGAAAGCCGCGCATGCTGCTCCTCGGCCAGCGGCGCCAATGCGGTTAGGGCTTGCCAGCGCCGCAGCGTGATCTCGCTGCCCAGCTCGATCAACTGCTGATCCCAGACAGCGAGCGTCTCTTCGTCCATAGCTTCCGGCGCCAAACGCAAACAGGCATTACGCTGGCGCAATACTTGATTATAAGTGAGCAGGCGGCGGCAATATACCGGGTCGAGCTGGGAGATGAGCCGGTTCAGCCAGCGCCGCCGCAATTCCGGGCCGCCCTTGACCAGATACACATCTTCCGGGGCAAAAATTACGGTATGAAACATCCCCACTATATCCACAAGGCGCTGGCGCGGTTGGCCATTGACGAGCCAGCGGCGTTTTTTGGCCCTGTTCATAGCGGCGGAGATAGTAAAGTCGCCCTCGCCCTGGGAAAAAACATCCGCCTCCAAATAAAAATAATCGCGCTCGCGGTAAATCAGATCAATATCCGCGGCGTCGCGAAAAGAAGAAGCCAGCCCCAAATAGGAGATAGCTTCCAAAAGATTGGTTTTACCCTGCGCGTTGGCGCCATAAATGACATTAACGCTTTCATGCCAGCGTTTTTCTTCCTTCTGGTAATTGCGCCAGTTTTTTAGTTTCAGCCTTTTTATAATCATAATTTATTGATAGCGCAAAGCGCCTATTTACTCACTCTTACCGGCAAGACCAGGTAGAGATAATTATCGCGCCGCGCCTCCTCAGCCTCGGGCAGCACGACGCCCGGGGTGGCGGCCCCGGTGAGGCGGAAAATGACCCGCTCTTCCTCAATCACTTTGAGCACATCCAGCAAATAGCGGGCATTATAATTCAAAACCAGCGCCTCGCCCTGCACCAAGGCCTCTTGGTTCTCGTCGAAAGTCCCCTCATCCGGCGTTGAGGCGTAAATATTGACGCTGCCCTCGTCCAGACGCAGCCGCACCACATTGCCTTTGCCGCGCGAGATTTCGCGGCTGATGATCGTCGCCAGCTCCAGCGATTCGATCAGCCGCTGGCGCGAGATGGCAAAAGAGCTAATAAACTGGTCTTCAGGCGGCAGCACTTGATGATAATCGGGAAAATGGCCCATAATCAGGCGCGATGCAACCAGCAGATTGGCAAAAGCGAAAAAGATTTGGCTTTTAGATATGGTGATGATAATTTGTTCCTCATCACCTTGGGCCAGGCGGGATACTTCCTGCATCACCTTATGCGGCACTATCACCGCCGCGGCGCCCTGTCCCGTCCAGTTATCGCGCCCCACGGCCAGACGATGGGTATCAGTGCCGACCATGGTGATTTTTTCCTCCTCGACCTCCAGCATAATGCCGGTAAAAACCGGCCGCAGCTCATCGCCGGAGACGGCGATGCCTGTTTGACGCACGAGGCGGCGGAAAGTCTGCACCGAAATATTGCCGGAAACATCGCCCTCGCAGGCGGGCAGCAGGGGAAATTCAGC
>JAAYYR010000138.1 GCA_012515255.1 Clostridia bacterium
ACCTGCTGGCGCAGCTGATCATGCTCTTCGTGTGCGGCATCGCCGGCTTCCGGATGGCGCTGGGACGGTGCGGCCTTATTCATTTTTTCCATCAAACCCATATGGTTTACCTCTTTTATTTCCGTTTGTCGCGACGCCCGGGTATGCTAATGGCGGGCCATGAGCCGGACTCGGGAGTTTTGGCTTTTTCTACGGTGCGCTGGGCAAATTTGCTCAGCTCGGCCGCTACTTTGCTCTGTTTATAGGCCAGCGCCAGCGGGATGCCGCGATTGACGGCCTTGGCGGCATTCTTATAATCGCAGGGCAGGGCGAGTACTGCTTTGCGGCCCAGCACATCCTCAAGGTCCTTGCGGTGCAGGTTGGAAAAGCCGTCGCGGTTGATGACCAGATTGAGCTTGCTGCCCATATTGAGCTGTTCCAGTACAGAGATGCTGGCTTGCGCATTGCGCAGGGAGCTGATATCGGGGTTGATGACGAAGAAGATTTCCGAGCTTTGCTCCAGCGCGGCAATGGAGATATCATTGAAAGCCGGCGGCATATCAAGGATGATATAGTCGAATTCGCTGCGCAGGCTGCTGAGGATTTTCTCGATATGCAGCGGTTTGACCATTTCCGCGTATTCCGGTGCGGAGGGGGCGCATAGTACGCGCACGCCGCTGCTATGCTTAAAGAGGAAGCTGGACAGCGTGGAGTATTCATAGTCGTTTTCTTCCACCACATCGATGATGCTGTCCGCTTTGGCGATATCAAGGAAGATGCCCACATCGCCAAATTGCAGATCAAGATCGATCAGGGCCACGCGTTTATTGAGCCTGGCCAGGCTTACCGCCATATTGACCGCTGTCGTGGTCTTGCCCACGCCGCCTTTGGTGCCGAAGAAAGCCATAACTTCCGAGGCGTAGGAAACAAGGCTGCAATTATTAGCGGCGGCTTGGCGGTTCTTTTCCCGGTTGATCACGGAGATGATCGTTTCCACCGGATTTTCCGTTTCATCTGCCAGGTCGATGACCCATATGATACCGCAGAGCAGCGCCCTTTGCAGTATATCGGCATTCTTTTCCCGGGTGATGAGAATATTGACCAGGCCGGGGCGGGTCATATACAGCCGCTCGATGAAATCGGTTTCTTTATTATCCAGGCTATCGCTGGCCAGTATCAGTACATCGGCCGGGGCAAAGCCCGCTTTGTTCAGGCCGCTGCTGTCCGGATTGATCGTGGCGATGATTTGCAATTTATCGGAATTGAGCAGGCGCAGCGTTTCATCGCGTTGTTCAGGCGTCGCGGCGGCGACGATAACTTTTAATTTATCCATTACCAGACCTCCACATCATAGCGGTCGATCGAGCTGCCGCCCGGCTTGCCTTGATCCGTCACGGAGCGCAGGATCAATGTGATCCGGCCTTCCTGGGCCGCAAAAACGATCTGCCTTGCGGTTTCGGGGTCGGCGAGCAGGGTAACAGTGTTATAGCTGCTGCTTTGTGCGCCATCCTCCGTCAGCGTATCGGCGATGGTCGCGCCCGCGGCCAGCACCTGGATATCCTCGGCCACCACGGTGGTGATCACCTTATTGCTGCCCTGGCTTTGCGCCTGCGGATCCCGTACATCGATGGTGACCAGCACGTCTACATGGTCATTGTTGTGGATATAGCCCGAGACGCCGCTGACGCTGTCCACGGCGACGGAGACGGCGCGCATGCCGTTTTCAACCAGGTAAGCAAGGTTGTCATTGCTCTCGCCGATGCTTTTTAATTTGCCGGACAGCAGTACTTCGCCGGCCAGCGTCGTGCCGTCGCAGATTTTGCCCACGGCGTCCGCGGAGTTTTTGACCGCG
>JAAYYR010000139.1 GCA_012515255.1 Clostridia bacterium
CCCAGTCCATGATGCCGTCCGCCACTTTCATCGGCTGCTGCTCAAATGGATTCATGCTTGCGCCCCCCTGTTTTTTCTTATTGTTTATCCTGAGGGGCAAAATATACATCCAAGCGCCGTAAAATAAGCCGTATTGCATAATCGGCTAAAAATCAGCCAACATTAAGGGTATTCAAGCTAAGAAAGGATGAATATGACTACAGCGATTGACAAAAGCATCCAGCGACGCGAAGCCTGGGATAAGGTTACGGGACAAGCGCAATACTGCGATGATCTGCCGGCTGCCGGCATGCTAAGCGCACGGCTGCTGACCAGCACATACGCGCATGCCCGCCTGCGCAGCGTTGATATTGCCGCGGCGCAGGCGCTGCCCGGCGTCGAATGCGTGCTGACCGGCGCCGATTGCCCGCAATTATTCGGGCCGTTGCTGCAGGACAGGCCGGCGCTAGCCCGCGATAAAGTACGCTATGCCGGCGAGCCGTTAGCGCTGGTAGTGGCGGTAGACGAGCCAACGGCCGAACAGGCGCTGCGTCTGATCGAGGTGGACTATGAGCCGCTGCCGCCGCTGCTCAAGCCGGCGCAGGCTCTGGAACGGGGAGCGCCGCTTTTGCATGGCCAGGGCAGCTATAAAAAAGTCCTGGAGGATATCTACCCCGAGCCGGGCACCAATATCGCCAGCCATTACCGCATCCGCAAGGGCGACAGCCAATCTGTTCTGCAAAAATGCGCGGTCATCGTACGGCAATGCTTTGGCTTGCCCCCAAGCGGCCATCTGGCTATGGAAATACGTACGGCACGCGCCGAGATTACGGCTCAAGGCCAGGTGCTGATTACCACCAGTTCTCAATCGCCCTACAGCGTGCGCAAACAACTGGCCGAGGCTTTCCTCATCCCGGCGGGGCAAATCCAGGTCAAAACGCCCCTGGTCGGCGGTGGATTCGGCGGCAAGGCGGCCGTATGCCTGGAAATCCTCGCCTATTTGGCCTCGCGCGGCGTCGGCGGCAAAAAAGTGAGGCTAACTCTGCCGCGGGAGCAGGACATGGCAACCGCGCCTTGCCGGCTGGGCCTGGAAGCGGAAATCAGCATCGGCGCCGATCAAAACGGGCTGATCCAGGCGGCGGAGCTGAATTATTATCTCGACTGCGGCGCGTACACCGATATTGCCCCCTATATGGCTAAGGCCATAGCTGTTGATTGCAGCGGGCCTTATCAGATCGCCAATCTTTCCTGCGATGCGCTTTGCGTATATACCAATCACACCTACGCCACCTCCTTTCGCGGCTTCTCGCACGCTGAGCAAACATTTTGCCTGGAACGCACTTTGGATATGCTGGCGCAAAAATGCGGCGATGACCCGCTGCAACTACGACTAAAAAATGCCATCGGCCCCGGCTGCACCACGCCGACCCAAGTGGCCTATAGCGCCGGCCTGATCGGCGATTTGCCGCAATGCCTGGAAAAAATACAGCCTTTGTCTTGCTGGGACGGCGGCGGCGTCACGAAGATCAAGCCGCATACGGTTCGCGTCAAGGGGCTGGCCTGCTTCTGGAAAACCGCGAATCCGCCCACTGACGCCATCTCCGGTGCTGTCATCACTTTCAATCCCGACGGCAGCGTCAATCTTAATACCGGCGCGGTAGAAATGGGCTCGGGCTGCCATACTCATCTCAACCAGATCTTAGCCGAGCGGCTGCAGCTTAGCCCAGATCAGGTGCATGTGGTGGCGGCCCCTGATACGCAAGTAGCGCCGGAGCATTGGAAAACCGTGGCCAGCCTCACCGTAAATATGGCGGGGCGGGCGGTGCTGGCGGCGGCGGACGACGCGCTCTCGCAGCTGCGCGTCAATGCCGGGCTGGCTCTGGGCTGCCCGGATGCGGAAATAGAAATAGCGGCGGGGCGGGCTTTTAGCAAAAAGAATCCGGAAAGATTCATCCCTTTCAAGGATATTGTCCAGGGCTACAAATCCCCTGCCGGGCAATCTCTCGGTCAGCCGGTAATCGGCAGAGGCAGCCTGATGCTCAAGGGCCTGAGCCTGCTTGATCCGTATAGCGGAAGCGGGCGAACCGGCCCCGACTGGTCCCTGGGGGCGCAGGTGGTGGAGGTTGAGGCGGACTTGCGCACCTATACCTACCGCATTATCTCCGCCTCTACAGCGATGGATGTGGGCCGGGCCATCAACCCGGAGCTGATGCGCGCCGTAATCGCGGGCGGCATGGCTATGGGCGTCAGCCTGGCCAGCCGCGAGTCATTTGCTTATAACAGCGACGGCATACCGCTGAAACCGAATCTGCGCACCTATAAGCTGATGCATATCGGCGAAGAGCCTGATTACCGGGTGGACTTCGTGGAAACCCCGGAGCAAGGCTCGCCCTATGGTGTGCGCAGCTATAGCGAGCATGGCATAATCGGCATGCCGGCGGCGCTGGGCAATGCGCTGTCAAGGGCTTTTGCTTGCCGGCTAAATACGTTGCCGCTCAATCCCGAACGAATTTGGCGCGCGGCAACGGAGGGCGACTCATGATAGCTTATGATTTTATGTATATGCAGCCGGATACGCTGCGGCAAGCCAGGGAGAATTTTCTGCGCTTGAGCGAGTCTGGGCAAAACCCGGTTTATTATGCCGGCGGCAGCGAAATCATCACCATGTGCCGCGCGGGAGATATCCGTCCCGGAGCGGTGATCGATATCAAAAATATCGACGCCTGTCAGGCCTTATCTCTTGACGAAGACTGGCTGCGTCTCGGCGCGGCCTGCACACTTAATCGGATCAAGGAATCCGGGCTGTTTCCCCTGCTTGGTTTAGTCTGCGGCAGGATTGCCGATCATACCAATCAATGCCGCATCACCCTGGGCGGCAATCTTTGCGGCAGCATCATCTACCGCGAAACAAGCCTGCCTCTGCTTCTGGCCGACGCCAAGCTCATTTTATACGGCGCCCGGGGGCGCCGCGCCCTGGCCCTGAAAAGCGTATTTGACGGCAGGATGCGCCTGCAGCCGGATGAGCTGATCGTGGAAGCCCAAGTCCCGCTCTGGGCCTTGAACGCGCCCTATTACCATATGAAAAAAACCGCCAATGAAAAGATTGATTATCCGCTGTTGAGCGTCGCGGCGTTGCTGTATGAGGATCAGCTGCGCGTCGCATGCTCCGGCCTTGCCGACCGGCCCTTGCGCAGCAAGCAGGTGGAAGTCGCTCTCAACCGCCGCGCCCTCTCCCCCGGCACGGTCGCCGCCAAAGCGACGGCGCTATTGGCGGAGCAAGCGCGTGACAGCGTGGAAGGCTCGGCCGCTTACCGTCTTTTTGTGCTGGAAAATACGCTGCGGTCTTTAGTGGAGGATTGGCATGATGAAAAAATATGAGGGCAAGACAGTGATTAAGCTGCGGGTAAACGGGCAAGACCATGAGGTCGCGGCCCGCCCGGCGGATATTTTGCTCGATGTGCTGCGCCAGCAATTGGGGCTGACCGCCGCCAAGCCCGGCTGCCTTAACGGCGACTGCGGCGCCTGCACCGTAATTGTCGACGGCTGGCCGATCAAATCCTGCCTCATGCTCGCTGTGGAAGCGGAAGGGCATGATATACTCACTCTTGAGGGGCTGGGCGGCCGCGCGGCAGCGCAAAAAGCCTTTGTCGCGGCCAATTCCTTTCAATGCGGCTATTGCACCTCCGGCTTTCTCATGGTCTGCCATGCGCTGCAAAATCATTACTCTGAGCTGCCGGAGGAGTATGTGATCGAAGAATGGCTGCAGGCCAATCTCTGCCGCTGTACCAGCTATCAAGAATTACGCCGGGCGGTGCGGCTCATGTATGAGCAAACGCCGCCCTCCGGCAGCCCCCGGGATAGTCGGCCGCCGGCCACGAACGTCTTTCCGGCAGGAAAAAACCCTCTGTAGCGACAGAGGGTTTTTTGATTTTCTTAATTGGCAGCGCAGGCTTAAAAAGCGCAAAAGCGCAAATCCTCCTCATCGGTAGAAAAGGCCATGTCAACCTGGCGCTGATCAGCGCAGCGCGGCATGATGCGCAGCGGCTGCGGCCGGGCGGCGCAGTCATCGATAGCCATGTCCAGCCGCCGCAAAAGACGCTCGCGGTCGCGCGGCAGATTGCCGATCAGCCGTAATTCGCTGAAGACCTGAAAACTATCATAGCGCAGCGGCAGCTCAAGATTTGTAAGCAAAGCGCGCTCCTCTCGCAAATGCTCCAGAGCGCTCGCGGGATGGAAGGCGCCTTTTTCGACCTCGGCAAACAGCGGCGCGCGGTTATCTATGAACATGCTGACATTAATGATAGCGCAAGGGCGTACCCGGTTGAGCAGCCGCGCTGTGGCCAGGCCGTTTTCCGCGGCGCTGCCCCGGCCGCCCGCGCCGGTCATCACATGAGCGCCATGAGGCATGGACAAGGCATTAAGCCGCTCCAACTGCATGATGGCCTCGGTATTATTATGGTCTTTATGCAGGCGCGTCAAAACCGTATCCAGGCCGCATTCCAAACCGACGTACAAGCAGCCTAACCCAGCGTCGCGCAAGCGCAATAATTGCGCGTCGCTTTTGCGACGGATATCCGTCACCGTGGCGTCTGCCGTGATTTCCCGGCAGCGGGGGAAATAGCGGCGAATCATCTCCAGCACCGCTGATAAGCGCTCGGCCGGTAAAGCCAAAGCGTCGCCGCCGCCCAAAAAGATGCGGCGCGGGCCGCGGGCATTAAGCGCCCGGATCCGCTGCAATTCCGCTTCCACCTCGTCGAGCGGGATCAGGCGGAAGGGAACGTCTTTATAAAAATGGCAAAATAAGCATTGATTATGGGAACAGCCGTCTTGCACCGGAAGAATAAAAGCGCCCTCCTCCATCGGCGGCCGGCAAATACTGCCCTCATACGCAACTGCACCGTAATTCATAAATTATGCCCCCTCATAGTCTATAATAATATTATATACTAAAAATAGGCGCTTCACAATGCCAGCGGCTGTGTGTGGATTGCGATTAATTTCAGCAAAACAAAAAATGATTATTGACATATGCCGGAAACAGAGTATAATAAAGCTATATCCGGCATATGCCGAAAACAGGCCTGCCAATCGACGCCAAATGAGGTGAGAATTATGCCCAGACCGAGAAAATGGCGCAGGGTCTGCCGCCTGCCTAACCGCAGGCGCTTCGGCCCCCTGGATGCGCCCGTGAACGCCGACAGCGTGGTCAAAATGACGGTTGACGAATATGAAACGATCAGGCTGATCGATCTGGACGGCTTCACCCAAGAGGAATGCGCGGAGCAAATGAATATCTCGCGCACCACGGTGCAGGGCATTTATTATGTGGCGCGCAAAAAGCTGGCGCAGGCTTTAGTTCATGGCAAAATGCTGCGCATTGAAGGCGGCGTGTACCGGCTATGCGACTCCTGGGGGCCAAGCTGCGGCGGCGGTTGCTGCCGGCGGCGTTATAGCCTTGATTACGGCGAGGACTGGGAAGATAGCGCTGTCGTCATCTCAAGCGATCAGGCGGACATTGACGAACAGCAAGCCGATAGCTGAGTAAAACAAGGAGCCTGATCCGCCTGCCTGCCGCCCTTAATTAAAGCGGCAAGACGGCTATGGCGCCCGAATATATAAGAGCCTGATCTGGTGTTTACGACCGAGCCTGGGCTTTGGCTCAAACGGCTCAATACACAAAGCAAACAAATGGAGGAAAAACCATGACTAAAATAGCGGTTGCCGCTGAAGGAAAAAATATTACCGGGCATTTCGGACATTGTGAAAATTTCCTGCTTTATGAAATCAAGGACGGGCAAATCATCAAGGAAGAAACGATCGATAATCCGGGGCATCGGCCCGGCTTCCTGCCCAATTTTCTCGCCGATCAAGGTGTTCGTACAATTATCAGCGGCAATATGGGCGAAGGCGCCCGGGATATTTTCCTGGAAAGAAATATTGAGGTCATTGTCGGCGTCCTGGGAGACGCCAAGACAGCCGTAAAGAGCTACCTTACGGGTCATTTGCAAAGCGACAACAGAATTTGTCAGGAGCATCAGCATGACCAAGGTTGCGGCGGAGCCTGTGGCAGATAAGGAGCGCACATGGCAATAGGACTGTTTACGGATCAAGTAATCGACCACTTCTCTAATCCCCGCAACGCGGGGGAGCTGGCGAACGCTAATGGCGTTGGCCTGGCCGGAGACCCGGACTGCGGCGATATCATGCAGCTTTTTATCCGGGTTGAGGACGATATCATCAAGGACGCCAGCTTCAAAATCCGCGGCTGCGTCGCCGCACTTGCCTCCGCCAGCGTTACCACCATCCTGATCAAAGGTAAGACTATAGACGAAGCGCTGCAAATCACCAATTTTGATATTGCCGCCGCCTTGGGCGGGCTGCCGGAGCAAAAAATGCATTGCTCCGTACTCGGCGAACAAGCCATCCGCAAAGCAGTGGCGGATTACCGCCACAACTGCGCTTAAAGCCCCGGCAAATTCCGCCGGCAGGCCAAGGCGGACCGCGACAAACCCTGATAACTAAGACAAACCCTTAAATCGTATATTTTGCTTTCATCTCTCCCCGACCGACCCGCTTGGCGGGCGCGGGCATTAATTTCCTTGGGCCGTGCGCAGGGCCTGCTACCCCCCTGCTCGCGGCCCTAGCCCGCTTTTGAGGACGTAATCGTCCGGCAATTGCGCGCCCTGTGGCAGGGCGGAACCGCCCTTGGCCCCTGCAGCGGCGATGCCATAAATAAATACTTTTCCCACAAAAGCTTGTATTTAAGATCTTTATTTAGTAGAATAGGACGGAAGCGCAAATAGAGATGATACGTTTCAGAGGTTATTTTATGTTGCTTAGCATCGCCATTAATATCGCCACTATCGCTTCGCTGTCGGGAAACTGGTGACAGCGCCATCGGTATGGCAGAAATTGCCGACTGCTCCTCATTGATGAGGAGTTTTTTATTTGCGGGGAATCAGCCCGCTGATCAGAACGCCGCCGCTGCCGGCGGCGACGCGCGAAAGGAGATATTGCCATGCATGACAGGCGGGAAACAAAATCATTGCGGCTGCTAATGGGCAATGAAGCCATCGCCCTTGGCGCGATGCGCGCCGGGCTGCGCCTGGCGGCAGGCTACCCCGGCACACCCTCCACGGAGATTTTGGAAACAGTGGCCAAAAATAATCATGGCTCAATCCATGTAGAATGGTCGATCAATGAAAAAGCCGCCCTCGAGGTAGCGGCCGGCGCAGCCTATAGCGGGGCTAGGGCCCTGGTGACGATGAAGCAAATGGGTCTGAACGTGGCCGCCGACCCTTTGATGAGCCTGGCCTATGTGGGCGTCAAAGGCGGCCTGGTAGTGGTGGCCGCGGACGACCCGGGGCCAATCTCCTCGCAAACAGAGCAGGATACCCGCCATTTCGCCCAATTCGCCAAGCTGCCGGTATTTGACCCCGTAAGCCCGGAGGAAGCCTATCTGATGATCGCGGACGCTTTCGCTGCCTCGGAAAAATACGGCCTGCCTGTGCTGCTACGCCCTACTACCCGGGTCTGCCATGGCTGCGCCAGCATTGAATTGCTGCCGGATCTGCTTGTGCCGCAGCCGGAAGGCTTTGTCCGCGACCCCGGCAAATGGGTGATCTTCCCCCGCCTTTCATACCGGAACCATCTCAAGCTGGAGGCTGATCTGCCGCTGATCGGGGCGGAATTATCCGCCCTGCCCTATAACCGCATTGAGGGCAATGACAAAGCCGGCCGCGGCGTGGCGCTTTCCGGCATCAGCTATGCCTATGCCAGGGAAATCCCGGATCTTGACGACATGCGCATCCTCAAAATCGGCACGCCCCATCCCTTCCCCGAGCGGCTGGCGCGGCAATTCCTCGACGGTCTGGACGAGGTGCTGGTGCTGGAGGAATTAGACCCGGTGGTGGAGCGCGCCTTGCTGCAGCTGGCGGGACAATATCATCTGCCGGTCAAAATCCACGGCAAGCTGAGTAATAATACCCAAAATGCCGGTGAGAACAGCGTCGAGAGCATCCGCGCCGATCTCGACCGCTTCCTTGGCCGGGCGGCGCCCGCGGCTGCGCTCTTGGACGATAGGCCGGCTTTGCCAGAGCGGCCGCCAGTGCTCTGCCCCGGCTGTCCGCATCGCGCTTCCTTCTTGGCCGTCAAGCAGGCGGCGCGCGGTAAAAAAGCCGTATTTTGCGGCGATATCGGCTGCTATACCCTGGGCAATACCCTGCCGCTTGATATGGTGGACACCTGCCTGTGCATGGGCGCCGGCGTGACCGTGGCGCAGGGCGTGGAACGGATTAATCCCCATACCCTGAGTTTCGCCTTTATCGGCGATTCCACTTTCTTTGCCTCAGGCATCACCGGCGTGGCCAACGCAGTCTATAATCAAAGCGAGATGATCCTCATCGTGCTTGATAATGCTACCACCGCCATGACCGGCCACCAGCCGCATCCCGGCACCGGCCGCAATATGATGGGTCAAAACGCGGCGCCGCTGCGTATCGAGAAAATCCTTCGCGCTCTCGGCGTGGACTTCGTGGAGCAGGCGGACTCGCTCGATCTGCCTGCGGCCGTGGACACGGTTAAGCGCGCCATCGCCGCATCAGGAGTGCGCTGCGTCATCTTTGAATCGCCCTGCGTGATGATGGACAAAACAGCGGGCAAAAAATACGCGGTCAGCGCCGCCTGCACAGGCTGCGACGCCTGCATCAAATTACTTGGCTGCCCGGCGCTCATCCGTAAGGCCGAAGCGGCTTTTATCGAGCCTGCCTTATGCAAAGGCTGCGGTCTGTGCGCCGGTATTTGCCCGCAAAAAGCGATCCTGGAGGTGCAAGCCGATGAATAAGAATTGCCTGATCTGCGGCGTCGGCGGCCAGGGCGTTGTGCTGGCTTCGCGCCTGATTGCCTTTGCCGCCATGGATACGGGGCTGTTTGCCCGCACAGCCGAAACTATCGGCATGGCGCAGCGGGGCGGCTCTGTAGCAAGCCATGTGCGCATCGGCGCGCATGTTTACTCGCCGCTCATCCCCAAAGGCGAGGCCGACCTGATCCTGGCTTTGGAGCCGGGGGAGGCGGTGCGCGCCCTGCCCTATCTTAAACCGGACGGCCTGATCGTGGTAAGCAGCAAAGCTATGCGTCCGGTTTCGGCCGCGGTGGCCGGCGGCTATACAGGGCAGAAGATGCTTGACTACCTTAAGCGCCGGATAGCGGACCTGATCATCGTCGACACCGAGGCCATCTGCCGCCAAGCCGGCTCGCAGCAAACGGCTAATATCGCCTTGCTGGGCGCGGCCGCGGCAAGCAAGCGCCTCGGGCTGAGCCTTGAGCAAATCGAGCAGGCATTACGCGATCATACGCGGCAGCAATTTTTTGCGACCAACCATAAAGCCCTCCGCTTAGGCGCGGATACTATACTTAAGGGAGAACACGGATATGAAGATGCATGACAATCAATTGCGGCAAATCCAATCCCAGCTCAAAAGCCTTATGTCCCGCCCCGGCTTTTACCGGCAAAAATTCCGGGACATTGACGCTGCAGGCGTTAACTGCCAGGAGGATTTCGAGAAACTGCCTTTCACCCGCAAAGACGATCTGCGGCACGCTTATCCGCTGGGCCTGCAGGCTGTTGATGATGAAGCGGTGATCCGCATCCACTCCTCATCCGGCACCACCGGCACGCCGGTAATCATCCCTTATACGCACAAGGATGTGGACGACTGGGCCTTGATGTTCGAGCGCTGCTACCGGATGGCGGGCATCACGCCGCGCGACCGCATTCACATTACTCCGGGCTATGGCCTGTGGACGGCGGGCATTGGTTTCCAAAACGGCGCGGAGCGTCTGGGCGCCATGGTCATCCCCATGGGCCCCGGCAATACGGATAAGCAATTGCGGATGATGATGGATCTGCAATCCACCGTGCTGTGCGCCACCTCCTCATATGCCCTGTTGCTGGCGGAGGAAATCGCCAAACGCGGTATCGGCGATAAAATCTTTCTCAAAAAAGGTGTGATCGGCTCTGAGCGCTGGGGGGAGAAAATGCGCCGTCGCATCGCGCGCGAGTTGGGCGTACAACTTTTCGACATCTATGGCCTGACAGAGATATACGGCCCCGGCATCGGCATTAGCTGTCCGTATGAAAACGGCATGCATTATTGGGACGACTACATCTACTGTGAGATCGTCGACCCCCAAACAGGGCAAACGCTGCCGGATGGAGAAATCGGCGAGCTGGTAATCACCACGCTGCAAAAGGAAGGCGCGCCGCTGATCCGCTACCGCACCCATGATCTGACCCGCTTCATCCCGGGGGATTGCGCCTGCGGCTCGCCTTATCCGCGCATCGATACCCTGATCGGCCGTACTGATGATATGGTTAAGGTCAAGGGCGTCAATATTTTCCCCAGCCAGATCGAAGAGGTGTTGCAGGCCGTACCCTGCGCCTCCAGCGAATACCAGTTTATGCTTGACCATATGAACGGCAAGGACGAATGCCGCCTTTTTGTCGAGCTGAACCCCGGCTATAAACCAAAGGCAGCGGCAGCGGAAATCCAGCGCGAGTTCAAAAGCCGTATCGGCATCACAACGATCGTCCTGCCGGTCGCCATCGGCGAACTGCCGCGCAGCGAGAAAAAATCGACGCGTGTCTTTGATAACCGCTACTAAGCCGGTGGCTGCCGTACATTTCATGGCGGCGCCAAATACGCACAAAACTCCGGCCCGGGCCGGAGTTTTTACGCGCCGGAATAAAGCGCCGCAAATTATAACCCCCGGGGAGGCTTGCCTTGGGACAGGCGCTTCTTTATAATATTTTATAAGCACATAGGCTATGTGATGTATCGCCTGTCGCACAACGCTTATTGATAAAGGGGAGAATATATGAAAATCACTGTTTTATACGTCAGTGTCGGCAATCATACGGCAAAGGCTGCCGAATATATTCAAGAAGGAATAGGCCAGGCTGGAACCGGCATAGAGGTGAAATTGATGAACTTGCTCGATGAAGATGCCCCGGATAATGATTTCATCGCCGCAAGCTCTGCCGTGATCATCGGTTCGCCGACGTATTTCGCTGATATGTGCTGGCAGCTAAAAAAATGGTTCGATATCGACCGGGCCTGCCCGCTGGCAGGTAAGCTGGGCGCGGCTTTTGCCACAGCTAATTTTCCGCAGGGCGGCCCGCATCAGGCTGTTTCAAGTATTATCCGCCATATGCTGGTCAAAGGCATGCTCGTTTATTCCTCGGGCATCAGCCGCGGCAAGCCCTATATCCATTTGGGGCCGATCGGCATCGCGGATAAACTGGAGGAAAGCGCCGATTTATTTCGCGTCTTCGGCCAAAGGGTGGCGGAAAAAGTGCTGGAACTGGAATGTAGATAAAACAGGAGGATTATGCCATGGATCGGCAATTATGGGATCAATGCGTGGCTTTTCATGGCCATCAATGCCCGGGGCTGGCAATCGGCTTCCGCGCCGCCGAGGCGGCGCTTGGCCTGCTGGGGCAAGATGCGCGACGCGCTGATGATGAGGAGATCGTCTGCGTCAGCGAAAACGACGCCTGCGGCGTGGACGCGGTGCAGGTGATCACCGGCTGCACTATGGGCAAGGGCAATTTGCTCTACCGGGACACCGGCAAGATGGCCTTTTCTTTTTTCGCCCGCAATAGCGGCGCTAACGTGCGCTTGATGCTCAAGCCGCTGCCGCCGCAAATAAGCCGCGAGGAAAAACAAAAATTTGTCCTGGAAGCGCCTATAGACGAAGTGTTCAAAATCAGCAAGCCCCAATTCAGCCTGCCGCAGACAGCGCGCATTTTCGATAGCTTAATCTGCGAAAAATGCGGCGAGGCGGCGGCGGAGCATAAAATGAGGCTTCAGAATAATCAGCGCGTCTGCCTGGATTGCTTTGAGGAATACAGCCGGGGATGGTAAGACAAAATAGCGCCCCACCGGCACAGCCGCGGCATTGACGATTATCATCGCCATATCCATAGAAAGCGCATTATGACGTTTTGCCGATACCGATATTGCCGCCAAGGCGGTTAAGTTTTTCACTTCCCTGCCGGGCGGGGCTTTTTATCCAGGCGTCGCCGCCGACTACTACGGCGCTTTTCGGCAATCGTGCTGTGAATAAAGCGCCGGGTCAGGTCAAATCCATAAAAGCCCCCGGGCTGTGCGGCGTAAATCCGCA
Organism: Clostridia bacterium; assembly: GCA_012515255.1. Classification (GTDB taxonomy): domain Bacteria; phylum Bacillota; class Dehalobacteriia; order UBA4068; family UBA4068; genus HGM13862. Next base: position 12,163 of record JAAYYR010000139.1, read on the forward strand.
TGGCCGCGGGG